>NZ_JANSIM010000015.1:0-24428 GCF_047502655.1 Synechococcus sp. R5-12
TCAGTATAGTTGAGCTTATTATTGACTAGAGTCATGCTCCTGCTAGGGTTGCTCGATATGGGAGCGGGGCTCCAGGTGGATGAGGATCCGCGCTGGCCCGTAGCGCTCCTGCAAGAGGCGTTCAACTTCCTCAGTGAGGCGGTGGGCGGACTCGATATCCTGCGGCTCCACCACCAGGTGCATCTCGATAAAGACCATTTCCCCTGGGATCCCGCGGGAAGTGATGTCATGGCAGTCGAGCACGCCTGGCACGCTCAGGATCAGATCCCGCAGGGCCTCGGCAGGGATCGCCACCCGGTCGGTGAGGTAGGGAAGATTCTCCTGCAGCACTTCCCAGCCGCTTCGGAGCACCAGCAGCGCCACCGGCAAAGCCAGGGCTTGATCCAACCAAGGGATCCCCCAATAATGCATGCCGGCCAACCCCAGCAACACCGTCAGCGTTACCCCAACGTCGCTGAGGGTATGGCGCGCATCGGCCAACAGCAGCGAGCTGGACAGAGCTTTGCCCCAGCGGTGCTCGTAGAGGGTGATAAAGACATTAATGCCCAGCACGCCCACCATCATCCCCAAGGTCAGCTCATCGATCTGCAGGTGGGGCTGGGGCTCCCAAAACCGCTCCACGGCTGTGCGCAGGATCTCCAGGCTGGCCATCCCCAAAAAGGCGGCGATCCCCAGCGCTCCAATGGCTTCAAACTTGCGATGGCCGTAGGGATGGTCGTCATCGGGCTCTGGCGAAGAAAAGCGCATGGCCACCAAGCCCAAAATGTTGCTGGCGCTGTCGGTGGAGCTGTGTAGGGCATCGGCAATGAGGCTCAGGGATCCCGTCGTCAGCCCCAGGATTAACTTGATCAGAAACACCAGGACATTTAGCCCTAGCGTGACGTACAGCACCCTCTGCACTTGGCGCTGACGGCGGCTGGCTATGGCAGCAGAATCCAGAAAGCTCACTGCAGCTCGGGCGGGGATCCACAGATATCCTGCTTTATTCTGTCACCGACCTCAATAGGGGTAAGGGAGGGTACCCTAAAAGCAAGCTGCTAAGGCTTAGTCAAGTGGCCGCCGATTGGGGAGCGAACTCTGAGTATGCACGTTGCTGTGGTAGGCGCTGGCTATGTGGGCCTGGTAACAGGGGCTTGCCTGGCTCACCTAGGAAATAGCGTTATCTGTGTGGACAACAACCCCGCCAAGATTGAAGGGCTGCAGCGGGGTCGCCTGCCCATCTACGAGCCCGGCCTGGAAGAGCTGGTGCGGGAGGGAACTGCGGCGGGTCGGCTGCACTTTAGCACCGATCTGGGCTCTGGGATCCAGGCCAGCGAGGTGGTGTTTATTGCCGTGGGCACCCCGGCCCTGCCCAGCGGGGATCCCGATCTGCGCTACGTGGAAGCAGTGGCGCGGGAAATTGGCCAGCATCTGGACGAGCACTATCGAGTCATTGTCAACAAATCCACTGTGCCCATTGGCTCTGGGGACTGGGTGCGCATGCTCATTTTGGACGGGGCCGCCGAAGCCGCCAAGCAGCGGCTGAGCAGCCGAGAAGTGGGGAGAGATCCAGAGGCCAGATCCCTGACCTTGGAGCTCTCGCCTTGGACGCCGCAGTTTGACGTGGTGAGCAACCCCGAGTTCCTACGGGAGGGCAGTGCCATCCAAGATACCTTCTACCCGGATCGCATTGTGATTGGCTCCAACAGCCCCCGCGCCATTGAAATCATGCGGCAGCTGTATGAACCCATCCTCAACCGCCAGCAGGGCCTGCAAGGGGATCCCGTGCCTTTGCTGGTCACCGACCTGGCTTCTGCCGAAATGATCAAGTATGCCGCCAACGCCTTCCTGGCCACCAAGATTAGCTTCATCAACGAAATGGCCAACATCTGCGAGCGCACCGGCGCCGACATCACCCAGGTGGCAGAAGGGATCGGCCTAGATAGGCGCATTGGCCGCGCCTTTCTCAACGCTGGCATAGGGTGGGGCGGAAGCTGCTTCCCCAAAGATCTGGCGGCTCTTATCCAAACCGCTGCTGACTACGGCTATGAGGCCAAGCTGTTGCAGGCCACGGTGGAGGTTAACCGAGAACAGCGGCAACGTTTGGTGGAAAAGCTGCAGCAAGCCCTCAAGGTGCTCAAGGGAAAAACCATTGGCCTACTGGGTCTGACGTTTAAACCCCACACCGACGACCTGCGGGATGCCCCTTCCCTGACCTTAATCGAGCAGCTCCACCGCCTTGGGGCAAAGGTGAAGGCGTATGATCCCGTTGTGTCCGCTTCAGGGATGCGGGAGGGGTTGGCCCATGTGGTGGTGGAAACGGATGTGTTTCGCCTGGCCCAAGATTGCGATGCCCTGGTGTTGGTGACGGAGTGGCCGGAGTTCTTGTCACTGGATTACCGACGGATTGCAGAGCTGATGCGGCGGCCCTTGCTCATCGATGGCCGTAACTGTCTGGATCGGGAGGCGGTGCGGCAGGCGGGCATAACCCTCATTGGAGTGGGCTGGTAGGTGCTGGGGAAATCAGGGGAAATCATGAAGATCCTGGTTGCGGGTGGCCTGGGATTTATCGGATCCCACTTGGTAACCCGCCTTCTGCAAGAAGGCCACTGGGTCATTTGCCTGGACAATGGCTCCACAGGCCGGCAGCTCAATGTCCAGGCCCATCTGGACAACCCCGCCTTTCAGTTCATTTGGCACGACGTTGCCGAGCCCTTGCCGCCCGCTTTGGCAGAGGCTGGGATCCAGCAGATCTACCACCTGGCCTGCCCCGCTTCTCCCCCCCACTACCAAGCGGATCCCATCCGCACCATCCGCACCAGCCTCTGGGGCACCTACCACCTGCTGCAACTGGCCCAGAAAACGGGAGCGAGGTTCCTGCTGGCCTCGACTTCAGAAGTGTACGGGGATCCCCAAGTGCATCCCCAACCGGAAGACTACTGGGGCCACGTCAACCCCATCGGCCCGCGGGCCTGCTACGACGAATCCAAGCGCTTGGCGGAAACCCTCACCTTCGACTGGCAGCGGCAATACCAGACGGAGATCCGGGTGGCCCGCATCTTCAACACCTACGGCCCCGCCATGCGGGAGGACGATGGCCGCGTGGTGAGCAACTTTATCGTCCAGGCCCTGCGCGGGGATCCCCTGACGGTCTATGGGGATGGATCCCAGACCCGCAGCTTTTGCTACATCTCCGACTTGGTAGAGGGCTTGATCCGGCTGATGAACAGCCCCTACCCCGGACCCTTTAACTTGGGCAACCCAGAGGAGTTCACGATCCTGGAGCTGGCCCAGCAGGTGCTCGCCCTCACCGGCAGCCCTTCTCCCATCGTTTACCGGCCTCTGCCAACAGATGATCCCAAGCAGCGGCGGCCCGACATTCGCAAAGCCCGTGCCCTCTTGGGGTGGGAACCTCGGATCCCTTTGCAGGTTGGGCTGCAACAGACCATCCCTTACTTTCGTCAGCGGCTGGGGCTGGAATAACCTTCGGGTGCTCGCGAAATCCCAACCTACTTGAGAACCCTTTCCGCCTCAGCTCGATTGACCTGGGTGAATGGCTGCCAGCGGCTCCAGTTGGCGGGCTTGCTGTTGTAGCCGACTCACCAACTGCCGACATACCACTTCACACAGCTCAAAGCACATGGGATCCGCAATTTGGTAATAAACACTCACCCCCTTGGGCTGACGGCTGACGATCCCTGCCTGCGCCAAGATTTTCAGGTGCTTGGAAACATTGGCCTGGCCCATGCCGGTGGCTTCCAGAATCTGGGTTACATTCTTCGGCCCAGAGCGCAGCTCACACAGGATCTGCAGCCGGCTGGGTTCCGCCAAAACCTTGAAGTACTCCGCCACGCTGTTGAGAACCTGCGGCGTCAGGATCGTGCGACACTCATTCACATCCGCTCTGCTCACCGGCTTTCTCCCATCAACAAACCTGCTTGCGCCGTTCGTCGACTTGATTTTAACACTAGATAGTTATATAGTATTCCTAGAAAGTCCAAGTTCATGTCGGACTTTCGATACCAGACAGGAGGGCACTATGCTATTTCGCCAACTGTTCGACGCAGAAACAAGCACCTACACCTATTTAATCGCGGATCCGACAACTCGCGAGGCCGCCCTGGTGGATCCAGTGCTGGAGCAGGTGGAGCGGGATTTGAAGCTGATTCGGGAATTGGGTCTAACCTTGAAGTACTGCCTGGAAACCCACGTTCACGCCGATCACATTACGGGAACCGGGAAGCTGCGGGAACTGACCGGTTGCCAAGGGGTGGTGCCGGTACAGGCTAAGGCTCAGTGTGCGGATCGCTTTATCGGCCATGGGGAAACGCTCATGGTGGGATCCGTCGTCATTGAAGCCATCGCTACCCTGGGCCACACCGACAGCCACATGACCTACCGCGTCAATGGGGATCGCGTCCTTACCGGAGATGCCCTGCTGATCCGCGGCTGTGGGCGCACGGATTTCCAAAGCGGGGATCCCGGCCTGATGTACGACCATGTTACCCAGCACTTGTTTACGCTGCCCGATGAGACGCTGGTCTATCCTGGCCACGACTATCGCGGGCACACCGTCTCCACCATTGGTGAGGAGAAGCGCTGGAACCCGCGCTTTGTGGATCCGGAAACGGGCAACCTGCGTTCCCGTGAGAGCTTCATTGCCCTGATGAACAGCCTCAACCTGCCCCAGCCGAAGAAGATCCAGGAAGCGGTGCCGGCCAACGAGCAGTGCGGCCAAGTGGCAGCAGCGGTTTAATTCCTTCTGGGTAGCGAGGTGCAGGGTAAGCCCCCGCCGGCTGGGGAGCCCATGTGAAACTCCGATGGTGAGGGCCCGCTGCTCTGGGTAACCTTCTCTCAATTGGCTTGCCAGAAATGGAGAGTTTGAGCGTGGATAAATGGAGAGTTTGAGCGTGGATCGAGAAAGTCTCTATGAGAGCGATTTCTACGCTTGGATCCAGCAACAAGCTCAATTTCTGCGGGATCGGGCCTGGGAGAAGCTGGATCTGCCCAATTTAGTCGAGGAGATTGAATCGTTGGGCAGGCAACAGCGGCAGGAACTGCGAAACCGACTTGCAGTTTTGGTTGGGCATCTCCTCAAGTGGGAGTACCAGCCAGAGGGGAGATCCGCAAGCTGGCTCCTCACCCTCCAGCTGCAGCGGCAGGAAGTTCTGGAGCTTCTTGAAGAAAGCCCAAGTCTCGAGCCCTATTTGCCAGAGGCCATCTCCAAGTCTTACTTGGGGGCGCTGAAGCTGGCCCTGGAGGAGACCAAGCTGCCCAGAAAGATTTTCCCCAAAACCTGCCCTTATTCCTCAGAGCAAATCCTGGATAGCCGGTTTTACCCCGGTGAGCCCAGTCATTGGCTTGAGGAGGGGGATTAATCCCAAAAATCGCTGCATTTTGCATTTTAGACAACGCTAGAAGCAAGGAGACAACCATGACCGTAACCCAACAAAACCCTATCCCTTCCGCTTCGCAAGAACGGGATCCCCGTCTCAAGGAGATCGATGCCCTGACCTTAAAACAGTGGCTGGATCAGGGGCGAGTCCAGCTCATTGATGTGCGGGAGCCGGGAGAATATGCCGATGAGCGGATCCCGGGGGCCATCAACATGCCCCTATCTACCTTTGACCCGGCCAAAGTGCCTGCTTCCACGCCAGAGAAGCCGGTGGTGTTGCACTGCCGCATGGGCAGCCGCTCCATCCGCGCCGGTTGTCAGTTGCTAGACCGCGGCTGGCCGGAGGTGATTAGCCTTAAGGGAGGGATCGAGGCTTGGAAAGCGGCCAAGCTGCCCGTTACCCGCACCCAAAATGCGCCCATCTCCATCATGCGGCAGGTGCAGATTGCGGCGGGATCCCTGGTGCTCACCGGAACCCTTCTGGGGGCGTTTGTCAACTCCTGGTGGCTGCTGCTGAGTGGCTTCGTGGGCGCTGGGCTGGTGTTTGCCGGGATCACCAACACCTGTGGCATGGCTCTGCTCTTGGCTCGCATGCCCTGGAACCGAGGTCAGGGGCTATGAGTGGGATCCCTTCTACTTCCTCTGGGGGGCAAGGGATCCTGGCGCGGTACCTGCCCTTTGCTAAGGAGTCCCTTTGGGTCTTCCACTATCAACGATCAGATTTGCCGGGAGATCTGATCGCCGGCCTTGTGGTGGCCATTCTGTTGGTGCCCCAGAGCATGGCCTATGCCCTGTTGGCCGGGTTGCCCCCCCAAGTGGGCCTGTACGCCAGTATTTTGCCGGTGATCGTCTATGGACTACTGGGATCCAGCCGCGCCTTGGCGGT
Source organism: Synechococcus sp. R5-12 (assembly GCF_047502655.1). Lineage (NCBI taxonomy): Bacteria > Bacillati > Cyanobacteriota > Cyanophyceae > Synechococcales > Synechococcaceae > Synechococcus > Synechococcus sp. R5-12. Next base: position 6,261 of record NZ_JANSIM010000015.1, read on the forward strand.
AGGGCCGGTGGCCATCATCTCCCTCTTGGTGGCGGCAGGGTTAGAGCCGCTGGCCGGTCGCGTCAGCGGGACGGAGTCCTTGCCGGGCAGCCCGGAGTATGGACAGTTGGCTTTGGGGCTGGCCTTGGAGGTGGGTCTGGTCCAGGGGGCTATGGGACTGCTGCGGCTGGGATTTTTGGCTAACTTTCTCAGCCATGCAGTGGTGACTGCCTTTGGCAGCGCGGCGGCCTTGATCATCGGCTTCAGCCAGCTCCGGCACCTCTTGGGGGTCAAGATCGCCAATACGGAGTCCTTCTTGCTGTTGGTGCAGCGGCTGTGGCAGAGCCTGGATAAGGTAAACTGGGTAACCTTTGGCTTGGGGCTGCTGGCCATATCCCTGCTGGTGTACGCCCAGCGAAAGTTGCCCCACCAACTGCGGCGTTGGGGTGTGCCTCCAGGTTGGGCCTTGATTTTGACCAAGGGGGCACCGCTAGCGGCTGTGCTCGTGACCAGCCTGTTGGTCTGGGGCCTAAACCTCTCGGAGAGGGCAGGGGTATCCGTTGTTGGCTCCATTCCTTCCGGGCTGCCCCCTTTGAGCTTCCCCCAGTTGAGCTGGGAGCAGTGGACAGCGCTTCTGCCCACAGCCTTGGCCATCAGCTTGGTGGGCTTCACGGAGAGCTATGCCGTGGGGCAGTCCTTGGCCAGCCAGCGGCGGCAGAAGGTGGATCCCAACCAAGATCTGGTGGCTTTGGGGGCAGCCAACTTGGCAGCAGCCTGCAGTGGCGGCTATCCGGTAACGGGCGGCATTAGCCGGTCGGTGGTGAACTTTCAAGCGGGAGCCAACAGCGGCCTGGCTTCCCTGATCACCGGCCTGTTGGTGGCTTTGACGGTCATCTGGCTGATGCCCCTGTTCACCTTCTTGCCCCAGACCACCCTGGCGGCCATCGTTCTGGTAGCAGTGCTGGCACTGGTGGATTTTCACCCCCTGCTGCAAAGCTGGCGCTACGACTGCGGCGATGCCCTGGTTTGGTTGGTAACCTTTGCCAGTGTGCTGGGGATCGGAGTGGAGCAGGGGATCGGAATAGGGGTGTTAGTCTCCATCCTGCTCTTTCTTTGGCGGGCTAGCCGTCCTCACATTGCCATCGTGGGTCAGGTGCCCGGTACGGAGCACTACCGCAACGTGCAGCGCCATGAGGTGATTACCGATCCCCGTATCTTGGCAGTGCGGGTGGACGAGAGCCTGTTTTTTGCCAACGCGGCCTATTTGCAGGAGTATCTACTGCGGGAGGTGGCGGCGCGACCCACAGTGGAGCAGGTGCTGCTCGTTGCCAGCGCCATCAACTTCATCGACGGCAGCGCTTTGGAAGTGCTGACCCAGTTGGTGGAACGTTTGCAGCAGGCAGGGGTGGGCTTTGCCATGGCCGAGGTGAAGGGGCCGGTAATGGATCGCCTCCAAAAGGCTGGGTTTGTGGAGAAAGTGGGCGCTGAGCGCTTCTTCCTCTCCACTCACCAGGCGATGCAAGCCCTCGGATCCCAGCAGAGCCTCAGTCAGGTGTCATCTTCCTGATCAGCACAAGGGGGGTTTGTTCAGCGGCATTGCCGGCGGGGTTCTTGCCCAGGGCTTGCTCCACCAGCTCCCGCTCTACGCCGGGGCTGGCTGCCAGGATCTTGACCTGCCCCAGATCGTTGGCATCCACGATGGCCACTTCGTAGCCCGTCTGCCGATGCAGATCCCCCACCAACTTGGCCGGATCCCGCGGCCCCAGCACGATGAACTGGTCATAGGGAGGCAGGGTGCCAGTAACGTCGTCGATGAGATCGGCCTGCTCCCCCGCCAGGGCATAAAACACCCCAGAGATCCCCAGCAGCTTGGCCAGGGATCCCACCACAAAAGCCCACACCACCCGCCAGGCCCCGGAGCAGTCGATCAAAGTCTGCATTCCGTAGCAGCTTGAAAGACTGGTCTTGGAGGGGAAGAAGTAGCACAGGGTGCGGGCCAGCCAGCCGGGCTGCACCTGCAGGGGATGGCGGAAGTTGCCCTGGACAATAGCCACGGCGCTTTCCGAGATGGCCACCATATCGCCGGGCTGGATGTGAGGGCCTACATACCGCCGTAGCACCTCGGCCAAGTCATCGCTGGGGGTCAGCAGATGGGTGGGAACGGCGGCCCAAAGGAGGGATCCCTGCTGCTGCCAGTTCAGCTCTGGCAAGGGCTCCACCTCCTGCAACGGCAGGATGAGATGGCTGGTCTTGAGGGTGCGCCGCTGCCGCCCGTACTGGATGTAGTCCAGCTGGAGCCAGGCCGAGCGCAGATCCGCTAGCCCTTTCCCCTTCAGCTCGATCTCGACTTCTAGGCCAGTCTGGCTCTGGGGGGTGAGGATATAAGCCTGCCAGTAGTTGTCTTGCCGGGGGGGAAGATCCGGATGGCGAGAGCGCAGGCGTAGGCGGGTGTCAATGCCTTCTGGGGAGCCAGCGCTGAGCAAATGCAGTCGCGGCTGCACCTGGGCCAAGGTGACCTCAAAGAGGGGGTTGAGGTTGCGGGCCACGAACTCCGCCTGGATAACCCAGTGCTCCAAGGTGTTGCGGCCTATGCCCCAGCCCTTGGGTTCCACCACCAGCTGGTCAGCGGGGCGGGTTTTCAGCCAGTACAGCAACGTTCCCAAGCTGAGCAGCAGCCCGGCCACCACCTGGCTCCAAGCCGAGGGATCCCACAGCCAACGCCAAGCCCCCCATAGGCTGAGTCCTACCCCAGCCAGCACTGTGGCCAACACGCCACGATTCACCATGCTGCTACTTGTTGCCATTGGGATCCCACTCCTCCAAGTCCTTAAACCCTGCTAAAGTCTGCCCCTTTGTCCACCACAACACCCTAGACTACAGGCACGCTCTAGCTCTTCTCCTGAACCCTAGCCATCCTACCGGGAAACCGAAGCAGGCTGCGGCGAGATCTCCACACCAATTTTTAATCTCAAACAGTTAGCTTACAAATAGATTTCATCTCAGGCTTTTCAGAACACTCTGGGAGTTTCCTATGGCGCACAAACAGCAATTCAAAAGCTTTGACGACATGATTCAGGGATCCAAAACCCCGATCCTGGTGGATTTTTATGCTTCCTGGTGCGGCCCTTGTCAGGTTATGGCGCAAGTGTTGGAGCAGGTAAAACCTCAGGTGGGGGATGCGGTTACTTTTGTGAAGGTTGACACCGAAAAGTACCCAACCATCGCTGCTCGCTGGGGCATTCAAGCGGTGCCAACGCTGATCCTCTTCAAAGATGGGAAGCCGATTGACCGCATTGAGGGGCTGTTGCAGCCGCGGGCACTGTTGGAGCGGTTGCGGGCGCAGGTTAACTAAACCTGTAAGCTAGGTGAACTTTTCTGGATCCCCCGTGCAACTGCCGCTTCTGCAGGTTCACCTGCCGGGTGAAGTGCCCTACCGCACTGCCTGGGCTTGGCAGCAGGCAAGACTGGCCCATATGATCCGGGATCCCCAGTTGCCGGACGGATTACTGCTGCTCACCCATCCTGCGGTTTACACCTTGGGGGCAGGAGCCGATCCCAAGTTTCTCAAGAGCCTTTCTCAGCCGATAGGATCCCCGGCTATCCACCCGGAATCTCCTTCTGAACAAGAGCCGGAAATCCTGCGGGTGGAGCGCGGCGGCGAAGTGACCTACCATGGGCCGGGGCAGTGGGTGGGCTATGCGATGCTGAACCTAAAGCGCCACCGCCCAGATCTCCACGAGTACCTACGCCAGCTAGAAGAGGTGGTTATCCAGACCTTGGCCCACTTCGGCCTACAGGGGGAGCGGATCCCTGGCTTGACAGGAGTTTGGGTGCAGGGCCGCAAAGTGGCGGCCATCGGCATCAAGGTTTCCCGCTGGGTGACCTACCACGGCTTTGCCCTCAACGTCTGCCCGGATCTAGCTGCCTTCGAGGCCATCGTGCCCTGTGGGATCCCTGATCGCCCGGTGGGATCCCTGGTTCAGTTTTGTCCCCGAGTAACGATGGCGGCAGTGGCCCCGGTGGTGGTGAAGTCCTTTTGTCAGGTCTTTGGGCTGCAAGCTCAGGAAGTTTCCTTATCAGAGTGGTTGGGAGAACGCAAGTCTCTAAAGACTCAAGGCTAATCCACCCCCAACTGGCGCAGCAGTTGCTGCAGGCTGGCCTGGTCGGCAAAGTTGCCGCTCTTGGAGAAGAGAGCCAACGCCTGGCGAAAGTCGGCCATGGCGGCTTCTCGATCCCCCAGTTGCAGGTGGGCCACGCCGCGGCTGAAGTAGGCTTCTGGAATTCGCGGATCCAACTGAATGGCCCGCTCCGCATCGGCCAGAGCTTCTTCCGGCTGGCGCAACTGGTTGTAGACGTAGCTGCGGTTCACATAGGCCGGCGCATAGCTGGGATCCAACTGCACCGCCCGATCCAGATCCGCCAGGGCAGCTACGGGATCCCCCCGCAGCAACTTGAGGGATCCCTGCCAGTTGAACTCGGAAGCGGTGTTTGGGGCCGAGGTCTTCTCAGGAGGAGGTGGGAAGGCAGGCAAAGAGATGGCAGGGGCAGGAGCGAGGAATGCTGCCAAGAAACCTATCAGAGCTATCCTTCCCCATCGACACTTGATTGTGCTCCGCACCGCTAATGACGTCCTCTTCGGATCCCGAACTAGTTCAATATAAACCGTCGGCGAGAGGGGCAACCCCCTGCACTTAACTTGCAAGGGGTGCGGGGAGCTACAAGTTCCGCGCTCTGGCGGGAAAGTCAGGGTCGAGATACCGACTCCTCTGCCAAGTCGTTCTGTGACGCGGGGCAGGAATGCCCAATGGCAAGGTTGGGAGGCCCAAGCTCTATTGGCTAGAGTGAGGGCGGGGGGATGTTACAAGGAAAGCTTCTGGAATAGATGAGCCACCGGCAGGGCAAATCCTGGAATAACCTCTTCACCTTCTAGAAGATCAACCGATTTCAGGAGGCGGTCAGGCTCTTGAGAGCTGCGATACACCAGGACGTAGTGCTCGCTGGGGTGAACCAGCCAAACCAGGCGGCTGCCATTTTCAAAGTACTCCACCAGCTTGTCATGAATTTCTTCAACCGTATTGCGGGGGGAAAGCACTTCAACAGCCAGATCTGGAGCGCCTTCCAAAAATCCTGTGGGCAGTTCAGCCATGCCCTGCAAGCGTTCTTTAGCAAAAAAAGAGATGTCAGGGGAGCGCCAATTTCCACTCTTCATCTTAAAAGCAGTGCTGGAATCTAAAACGATCCCCAGCTTGTTGGACAAAACGTAGGGGGTCAAAGCTGCCAATAGGAGGCTGCAGACATAACCATGGAGTGCCCCCGCGCTTCCCATATCAATTGGCTTCCCATCAACAATCTCGTAGCGATGTCCCTCCCTGGACAACGCCATGAATTCTTCGGCTGTCCAAGCTCTTTTTCCCTGAGTTGGCACAGCTCCGACGGTCATCTGCAAACTCCTTGCTGCTCCTTCGACACCGCAAGCCAAGCCCGCAGGGATCCCCCAGCGGCTTTTCCTCGAGGGGGGACGCCAAAGGCTAAAATAGCCTAGCTCATCCTACTGTACCGACGGAAAAGGCACCTTGATCGAGCGCTACACTCTGCCCGAAATGGGCCAGATTTGGTCCACTGCCCACAAGCTCCAGACCTGGCTGCAGGTGGAGCTGGCTGTCTGTGAAGCGCAAGCGGAGCTGGGGCGGATCCCGCAAGAAGCCCTGCAGGAGATCAGAGCCAAAGCCGCCTTTGACCCGGCGCGGGTTTTGGAAATTGAGGCGGAAGTGAAGCACGATGTTATTGCCTTCTTAACCAACCTCAACGAGCACGTGGGCGAGGCAGGGCGCTACATCCACCTGGGCCTGACCAGCTCGGATGTGTTGGATACGGCCCTGGCCCTGCAGCTTGTGGCCTCGGTGGAGATCTTGCAAGCCCGCCTGGCCGACCTCATCGCTGCTATCCGCGACCAAGCTCGGCAGCACCGCTACACCCTCATGATCGGCCGCACCCACGGTGTTCACGCCGAGCCGATTACCTTTGGCTTTAAGCTGGCAGGGTGGCTGGCCGAGTGCCTGCGCCACCAAGAGCGCCTAGCTCGCCTGCGGGAAGTGGTGGCGGTGGGCAAGATCTCTGGCGCCGTGGGCACCTACGCCAACGTGCCTCCCCAGGTGGAGCAGTTGGCCTGCGCTCGCCTGGGCCTGAAGCCCGATACAGCCTCGACACAGGTAATCTCGCGGGATCGCCACGCTGAATACGTGCAAACCTTGGCTCTGATTGGCTCTTCCCTAGAGCGCTTTGCTACTGAAATCCGCCACCTGCAGCGAACAGAGGTACTGGAGGCTGAGGAGTACTTTGCCCCCGGCCAAAAGGGATCCTCTGCTATGCCCCACAAGCGCAACCCCATCAAGGCGGAACAACTGACGGGGCTGGCCCGTCTCCTGCGCGGGTATGCCGTCTCGGCCCTAGAAAACATTCCCCTTTGGCATGAGCGGGACATCTCCCACAGCTCCGTAGAGCGGGTCATCCTGCCGGATGCCTCCATCCTCTGCCACTACCTGCTGGTGAACATGGCCGACCTGGTGCGCCACCTGCAGGTTCACGCTCGCAACATGGAGCGCAATCTCAACCTCTACGGCGGCGTCATCTTCAGCCAGCAGGTGCTGCTGGCTTTAGTGGAGAAGGGCCTTAGCCGCAAGGAAGCTTACCGCCTGGTGCAGGAAAATGCTCACCGCGCCTGGAACCAGCCGAAGGGGGACTTTCGCGCCAATCTGCTGGCGGATCCCCGGGTGATGGCTCACCTCAGCGAGGCGGAACTGCAGGCTTGTTTTGATCCGCGGCGCCACCTAACCCATTTGGACGAGATCTTTGCCCGCCTGGGCATTTGAGGATCCCCTATGGCTTGGCAGCGGCAGCACGTCTTGGGCTTGGCGGATTTTACTCCCGAAGAATACCAGATGGTTTTGCAGACCAGCGCCAGTTTCCAGGAGGTGTTGACGCGGCGGTTGCCCAAGGTGCCCACCTTGCAGGGGAAGGTGGTGGTGACGCTGTTCTTCGAGCCTTCCACCCGCACCCGTACCAGTTTTGAGCTGGCGGCCAAGCGCCTTTCGGCCGATGTGCTCAACTTTTCCCCAGGCACCTCTTCCTTGAGCAAAGGGGAGACGCTCTTGGATACGGCCCGCACCTTTCTGGCCATGGGATCCGATCTCTTAATCGTTCGCCATGCCCAGGCAGGAGTGCCCCAACAATTAGCTGCCGAGATCGACCGCCGCGGATCCCCTGTGGGCGTTCTCAATGCCGGGGATGGACTGCACGAACATCCCACCCAAGGTTTGCTGGATTTGTTTACCCTCTGCAGCCATCTGGATCCCCGGCGTCCCCGTCTGGAGTTGCTGCAAGGGATCAAAATCGCCATTGTCGGCGATATTCTCCACTCGCGAGTGGCCCGCTCCGATATCTACGCCCTGGTGGCCGCCGGAGCTGAGGTTCACTTAGCCGGCCCTCCCACCCTATTGCCCAAGGATTTTGCCCAGTTTGTGCCCGGCCACACGCTCCCTGTCCATTGGCAGCTGGAGCCTGCCCTCGAAGGGGCGCGTTTTGTCATCACCTTGCGCCTGCAACAGGAGCGCATGGGCGAGTTCCTTCTCCCCAGCCTGCAGGAATACCACCACCTTTTCGGCCTCACGCGGCAGCGGCTGCGCCTGTGCCACCCAGAGGTGAGGGTTTTACACCCCGGCCCGGTCAATCGCGGTGTGGAACTCAGCTCCGAGGTAATGGAGGATCCCAGCTTGAACCTGATTGAGCAGCAGGTCACCCACGGCGTGGCGGTGCGCATGGCCCTGCTGTACCTCATGGGGGGCGGGCGGATCCCAGCTTAGAGCCCAGATCTTTCTCTGCTCGGGGAACATGTAGAGCTGCCCCACGTCTAGAAGGTTGGAGTCTATCTTCTAACCAATTCTCTCTGCCAAAAGCCGAAAGAATCTCTGGGCGGGGCTTTTCCCCACCTGCTGAAATCATGTCCAAGCTTGCCAAGACAGGAGCAATCTATTTGTCTTAAATTTTACACATCTCGGATCTGACTCGAGTTTTTTTTCGTAGCCGTCCCAGCTCAGCTCTTATTCAAGTTATGTTTGTTGGATTGGTTGTCAAATGAGTTGTCAAACGAGATAGAAGTTCAGCAGCTAGACCTTTTCGCGGATCCTGGGCTCCAGGATCCTGATTTTGCTGAAATCCAAACTGGCCAAAACCACCAGATGGAAAATCGAGGTTTGGAAACGAGCCAGCACACTCAAAAATATCGATTTTTCTCTTGACTTAACCCAAAGTTAACCTTTAGATATCCCTCCGTTAACTTTGAGGTTATAGGGTTGAAGATGTTGATTTGCCACAGATATTACCTATGCGAACCCTGCTTTCTGCTTTCTCCCTCACCGCTCTAACAGTAGGATTTCTAACAGCGACCTCGGCTCAAGCCCAAACCGTGCAAATCTCCGGGGCGGGCGCGACCTTTGCGGCTCCTTTGCTGCAACGTTGGTTTGACGCCTACAACCGCACCGTAGACCCCACTGTGCAAGTCAGCTATCAGTCTGTCGGTAGTGGTGCTGGCCTAGAGCAGGTGATCAATGGCACTGTGGACTTCGGCGCTTCCGAGGCGCCTTTCTCCGGTGCTCGCCTGGAAAACTTCCGAGCTAAATACCGCTATGAGCCCCTACAGTTGCCTCTGGCGGGAGGGTCCATCGAGTTTGCCTATAACCTGCCCGGCATTGAAGACGGAGAGCTCATCCTGAAGCGGAAAACCTACTGCGGCATCGTGACCGGCGAGATCACTCGCTGGGACGACATTCGCATCAAGGCCGAGAACCCACGTATAGCAAACAAGCTGCCACCCCTGGACATCACCTGGGTACACCGCTCTGATGGTTCTGGGACTACCTTTGTGTTCACCAACCACATCAGAACTGTTTGCCCTAATTGGACAGCCGGTGCTGGTACTTCTGTCGAGTGGCCTGTTGGCATTGGAGCCCAAGGGAATGAGGGCGTAGCCGCCACCATCAAGCAGGAGCCAGGGGCAATTGGCTACGTGAACCAGTCCTATGCCAAGCTGGAAAAGATGGCCACTGCTCGCTTGGAAAACAAAGCGGGCAACATTGTTGAGTTCTCGACTGAGGCAGCTACCTCGGCGCTGGATGCTCCCATTCCTGATAACTTTGCGCTGTTGGTGCCCGACCCTGAAGGGCCAAATGACTACCCAATCGTGGGCTTGTTCTGGGTGATGCTGTACCGCGAGTATCCCGATCAGCAGAAGCTGACCAAGCTGGTGGAGGCTCTGAAGTGGACCCAGGGGCCAGAGGGTCAAGCCATCACCAAGGAGCTGGACTACATCCCTATGCCTGAGGCGGCTATCCAGCGGATCTTTGCAGAGCTGGATGCCATCACCGTTAACCCCAATGCGGTGCGATGACTGGGTTGCAGCCTGAACTCCACTAGAGTGGAGCTGGTGGCCGGCTGAGGAGGCAGATGAGGCTTTCTCGGTCGGCTGCTGGGCTTACCTTGCACGGTGGGATTTTTAGGAAAGATTTTGAACCGAAGATGATCATGGGAGAGAGGCTATGACTTCAGCGGCTACGGGTTATGGTTCACCACCAAACCCGGATATCGATGTTGACATTGAGAAAAAGGCGAGCCTGTCTCGGGCTGTTGATGTGGGCTTTGTCCGCCTGACGCTGGCCTTGGCAGGGTTTGCCGGCATTATCCTCATCTGGGTGATTCTTCAAACCACCGAAGCGGCTCTGCCGGCGATTCAGCAGTTTGGCTTGGGCTTCCTGGTTACTGCCCGCTGGAACCCGGTGGAAAACATCTACGGAGTGCTACCACAGATTTATGGCAGTTTGGTAACCTCTCTGGTGGCTTTGATTTTTGCCATCCCTCTGGGCATTGGCACTGCCATCTTCCTGACGGAAGGTTTTGCCCCCAAGTGGGTAACGGAGCCGATTGGCTTTGCCATTGAGCTGATCGTGGCCATTCCCAGTGTGGTGCTGGGGCTGTGGGGGATCTTTGTGCTGATTCCAGCAGTGCGGCCCATCTTTCGAGCCATTAACCAGACGCTGGGTTGGATCCCTTTCTTGGGTGGCCCGGCTCCGCGGGGGCCCAGCTTGTTGATAGTGGCTATGGTGCTGGGGATCATGATCTCTCCCATCATCATCTCCATTACCCGCAGTACCTTTGAATCTCTGCCACGCAGCCTAAAAGAGGGGGCTTTGGCTCTGGGGGCAACCCGCTGGGAGACCATCTTAACGGTGATGATCCCTGCCGGCCTGTCGGGCATTGTCAGCTCGATCATGCTGGCGCTGGGGCGGGCCCTGGGAGAGACCATGGTGGCGGCCATGCTTTCCGGCAACGCCAACCGCATCAATATCTCCCTAATGCAGCCGGGATCCACCATTACTGGCTTGATTGCCTCTCAGTTTGGCGAGGCAGGACGCTTGCAGGTTTCGGCTCTCATGTATGCCGGCGTGGTGCTGATGGTGCTGACGTTATTGGTCAACATGGTTGCCGAGATCATCATCCGCAAGTTTCAAAACTTGGAGCAGTAACTTGGGAAGCAGAAAGAAGATAAAGGAGCACTGTTATCATGTCCGACTCAGCACAGCTTGCCCCTGAGAAGGTTGACATCGACATTACTCGTGCCGCCATTGCCCCTGTCCGCAATTACACAGGCATTGTCCTAACCCTGCTGAGTGGCCTCTTTGTGGCGGTGATCATAGCTTCCCTATCTTGGGTGCTGTGGGATGTGGGCAAGGAAGGCATCCAGCGGATAAATTGGGATGTCCTCACCCAGACCCGCTACCCTGCCCCTGGCCTGGCGGAAGGGGGCTTTGGTCACGCAATTGTCGGCAATTTAATGGTGCTGGCTACGGGGGCGGCTTTGAGCTTTCCCTTCGGCATCTTGGCGGCAGTGTACTTGTCTGAATTCGGTCGCGGCACCCGCTTGGCTTATCTGGTTAAGTTTTCCTGCAATGTGCTCACGGGGGTACCGGCCATTCTCTGCGGCCTGTTTGCCTATGCTGTGGTGGTGAGGGGATCCGGCTTTTCGGCTTTCTCGGGAGGGGTGGCTTTTGGCGTGCTGATGCTGCCGATTGTCATCCGCTCCACCGAGGAGGCGTTGCTGCTGGTTTCGCCCGACATGCGCTTGGCTTCCCTTGGCCTGGGCTCAAATCGCTTTCAGACCACAATGCGCGTTGTTTTGCCGGCAGCGGCACCGGCCATCGTAACCGGGCTAATCCTGGCTTTGGCCCGAGCGGCAGGCGAGGCTGCACCTCTGCTCTTTACCGCCTTCAACAACAATTTCTGGTCTACTAATCTATTTGGCCCGGTGGCTACCTTGCCGGTGATGGTCTACTTTTTCTCCATCATTCCCTACAGGGTGCAGCAGGAGCTGGCTTGGGCGGGCGCTTTGGTTTTGTTAGCCATTGTTTTGGCGGCCAGCTTGATCGCTCGCTTTTTGGTGTACAAGACCAGGAAATAGCCTGAGGATTCTCAACAAAGTCTTGAATCGAACTCTTCGTCGAACTCTAGCTCTTTTTGTGAGTGCTGCCATGCAAACTCAATCTCTTAACCAGACCTCTTACGTTTTCAGGACCGAGAACCTGAATGTCTACTATGGCTCCAATCTGGCGGTAAAAAATGTTACTCTGGACATCCCAGCCCGACAGATTACTGCGTTTATCGGCCCTTCCGGCTGTGGCAAAAGCACGATTCTGCGCTGTTTTAACCGCACCAACGATTTGATCCCCGGTGCTCGTGTAGAGGGCAAGCTCACCTACCACGGCAAGGATCTCTACGCCAAAGAGGTCGATCCGGTGGCGGTGCGGCGGCGTATCGGCATGGTCTTCCAAAAACCCAATCCCTTCCCCAAAAGCATTTACGACAACGTGGCCTACGGCCCGCGGGTGCTGGGGATGAAGGTGGACTTGGACGAGGTGGTGGAAACCTCGCTGAAACGGGCTGCCCTCTGGGATGAAGTCAAAGACAAGTTGAAAGAAAATGGTCAGTCGCTGTCGGGAGGGCAGCAGCAGCGCTTGTGTATTGCCCGCGCTCTGGCGGTACAGCCGGATGTGATTTTGATGGATGAGCCCTGTTCGGCACTGGATCCCATTTCCACCCGCCGCATTGAGGAGCTGATGAAGGAGCTGGAGGAGGAATATACCATCATCATCGTCACCCACAACATGCAGCAGGCCAGCCGCGTCTCGGATATGACGGCTTTCTTCAGTGTGGAGCTGGTGGGATCCAACCGTGTGGGCGAGCTGATTGAATTTGACAGAACTGAAGTCATCTTCAACAGCCCCACCAAGCAAGCCACAAGAGATTATGTGGAGGGCCGCTTCGGCTAATCGACCTGGCCGGACAGGGATCCTTCCCATACTGTTCTCGGCAAACCCTTTTGCAGGCAATTTCTGCCGATGATGGAGTCTGAAGAACCGTTGCACCCAAATACGGATACCCATGATCGTTGCCGCTCCTGACAAGCTGCAGGCTTTGCGTTCTGACTTAGAGGGTATTGAGATCATCACTGATCCGGCTCAGGTGGCCAAGTTGTCGTTGGATTTTTACCACTACAGCCCCGTGCTGAGCCGACAACTGAGCGACAAGCGGGGAGATTTGGTGGTGCGCCCCGCCGATGAGGCCGAGGTGATGCGGGTGGCAGCGGCCTGTGCCAGGCTGCGGATCCCGGTTACGGTGCGCGGTGCCGGTACCGGTAATTACGGCCAATGTATCCCGCTGGCCGGGGGTGTGATCCTGGACATGGGCAAGCTCAACCAGGTGCTTTGGGCAAAGCCGGGCTTGGCGCGGGTGCAGGCGGGGGCCAAGTTGATGGCCATCGACAAACACACCCGGGAGATGGGCTGGGAGATCCGCATGGCTCCTTCCACCTATCGCACGGCCACCATCGGGGGGTTCATTGCCGGCGGCAGCGGCGGCATTGGCTCTGTGACCTACGGCCAACTGCGGGATCGCGGCAACATCTTGGGTTTGCGGGTGGTCACCCTGGAGGAAGAGCCGCGGGTGCTGGAGCTGCGGGGAGACGAGGTGTTCCAAGTGAGCCATGCCTGGGGCCTCAATGGGATCATCACCGAGGTGGAGATTCCGCTGGCGCCTGCTTACCCTTGGGCAGAGCTGGTGGTGGCTTTTCCCCCCGCAGGAGGGTTTATGCCCTGTGCCCATTTTGGCCAGGCCCTGGGCGATGCGGATGGGATCATCAAGAAGATGATCAGCCTGCACGCTTGGCCGATCCCCAGCTACTTTGCACCGCTGCGGGGTCATTTTCCAGAGGGATCCGCTGTGGCCCTGTTGATGGTGGCCGAATGCAGCCTGGAGCCGCTGTTGGAGCTTGTCCGGGAACATGGGGGCCAAGTGGTTTACAACAAAACGGCCCAGGAGGCCAGCAAGGGGATCTCGCTGGGGGAATTTTCTTGGAACCACACCACTTTGCACTGCCGCAGCGTGGATCCCAGCCTGACTTATTTACAATCGGCTTTTCCCGCCGATCGGGAGCTGAAGCTGGTGCAGCACATGTACGAGTATTTTGGCGACGAAGTGCTGATGCACCTGGAGTGGATTCGCATCAACGGGCAAGCTACCCCCGTCGGCCTGCAAATTGTCCGCTTTACCACCGAAGAGCGCCTGAACGAGATCATGCGCTACCACGAAGAGCAGGGAGTATTTATTGCCAACCCCCACACTTTCATCATCGAAGACGGTGGGCGCAAAGTGATGGATCCGCGCCAGATTCGTTTTAAAGAAGAAGTGGATCCCTATGGGTTGCTTAATCCGGGCAAGATGCGCACCTGGCAGAAGCAAGCCTCTGCTTGAGGAAGCGCGGCAATTGGCCTCAGTCTATCTATGTTGTCGGTATTTAATGCATAATGGACTGCCTGTGTGAGGCAAGACCAGGCCAGAACTGTGGGGTCGGTGCTGTGGGAAATGCTGTCCACTGTCGAATGCTTGTCAAACTTCCGGCAGCCAATCTTCTGCCAGCACCAACTCTGGAGAGTAGGGACAGACATCTGGAAATGTCGAGATTTCTATCCCCGTTTGCCTGGCTGCCTGGCGGCGCGCCCGTTGATAACTCTCTTCAAGTTGCTCTACCAGATAACCTTTTAGGCTAGGGCTATCTTCTATGGCCAATCCGATTTGGGTTCGCGCATCTGTAATGGAATCTAGCCAGCTATCTGAACGGCGCTGAGGTTGATATTGCCACTTGAGTAGATGCAGCAGAAGGCGAGTTAATTGACTGGCAATCCCTCGTCGTTCGCTCTTGCCCAAATTCTCAACCTCTTCAATTAGGTGTGCTAGGTCAATTTCATGCCAGCGCCTTTCCCGCAATAGCCGGGTTGTTTGGTCAATCCACAAGTTAAAGTCTGCCGAGTATAGATTGCTCACAGCTTTGTCCTGCTGCCAATAGAGTCGCGATAATCATCAAATCCAGACTATGTCTTTCTTGAGTTTACTACAATAATGCCTGTAACACCTGAGTTCTCAACCGTCTGGGAGCAGAGTCCTCTGGTGACAAACCTTATCCAGGCAACTCTTTCTATAGTCATTTCGATTTAAAGCAGGACACTGCACCCACACTTAAAGTGCACCGAGCCGGAAGGCTTTTCAAGGACTCCGTCCCGCTGGCGCGATCAGGAGCCCAGGCGTCTTACCCTAAACTGAAGCAACTATATTTGACGAATATTTGACGGAGAGTGGATGGAGAGGGTGTCCCTGTGGAGAAAGGTTCAAACAAACGCTTTAACTGCCATAGTAGTTGATGGCTAAAGCTCCCACCAGAGTAAGCTGAAAGACCAAGATCACGAAGTAGAAAATGGCGCGGGGCTTGAACAGAGTGAGCATCAAGCCTATGGCTTTCAAGTCTACTATCGGCCCAAACACCATAAAAGCCAACAGGGATCCCGGCGTGAAGGTGGCGGCAAAGGAGAGGGCGAAAAAGGCATCCACCGTCGAGCAGATGGAGATGATCCCGGCCAGGGCCATCATGATCAGGATTGAGAGCAATGCATCTTGGCCATAATCCAGCACAAACGAACGCGGGATCACCGTTTGAATCAGGGCCGCCATCGCCGAGCCCAAGATGAGCACGGATCCCAATTCGCGGATCTCCCTGGCCCAGGTCTGCAGCAGGAGAACTCCTTTTTGTCCCCTGGAGGGAGAAGGCGCAGCGGCCAGAGCAGAGCGATACACATCTTCAGCCGTTTGTAAAGTGGCCAGGGATCCGCCAGAGGCCCCTTGAGCAGGGCTCTGGGATCCAATCCAGAAGGTGCCCCCCTGCAACAACGGCGAGCGGGAGATGTTCTTCGGATCAGCTTCTTGGGAGCAATTGCGCTGCAGCTCCCGCCAGACTGACGGCTGCAACAGAGGCTGGAAATCCTTTTGCAGGCTGAAGATCAAGCCGACGACAACCGCAATGCCGAAGGAAAAGAGAACTCGGTAGATCACCAGCTCCGGCATGGAGCGAAAGGCAATCCAAGTGGAAAAGATCACCACCGGGTTAAACACCGGCGCCGCCAACAGAAAGGCCACCGCCACGTGGGGTGGGATCCCTTTGATCACCAGTTGACGGGCCACCGGCAGGTTGCCGCACTCGCACACCGGGAAAAAGAATCCTAAAGCGCCACCGGCCACCGCGCTGCCGATTTTGCCTCTGGGCAGGAAACGGGCCAACTGGGATCCCTCGACAAACACCGCCAGCAGCCCCGATAGAAACACCCCCAGCAGCAGAAATGGCATGGCCTGCACCACAAGGCTCAGAAACAGGGTGAATCCGTCTCGCCAAAGGGGAGAGTCCAAGAGGCTCAACACACCACCTCACGCACGACTTGGGCCTTACTGAGTTTGGATCTCGGCCCAGCGCCCTGTCAAACGGCTCTCAACCTCGCTCTTCTATGGGGATATAGCGTTGCTGGCGTTCACCTGTGTACACCTGGGTGGGTCGGAAAAGCCGATTATCGGACAACTGCTCCCGCCAATGGGCCAGCCAACCCGCCGCTCGGGCAATGGCAAACACCGGTGTAAACAAATCTTCTGGGATCCCCAGCTTGGCGTAGACCAACCCTGAGTAGAAGTCCACATTCGGGTAGATCCCCTTCGGCCCCAGCAACTCCTCGCACACCCGCTCCACCTCCAGGGCGATGTCGTAGTACTTGTCGTGGCCGTAGCGCTCAAATAGCTCTTCGGCCAGCCGCTGCAGGATAGTGGCCCGCGGATCCTTCACCTTGTAGACTCGGTGCCCCATGCCCATGATGCGCTGTTTTTTGGCCAGTTTCTCCTCGATAAACGAGCGCACATTTTCCACCGAGCCAATTTGCCGCAGCAGCATCATCACCTGTTGGTTGGCCCCCCCGTGCAACAGCCCCGAAAGGGTACCCACCGCCGTGGCCAGGCTGCTGTAGGGGTTAGCCAGCGTGGAAGCGCTCACCAGAAGGGCAAACGTAGAGGCATTGACCGTGTGCTCGGCGTGCAGGATCAGGCAGATGTCAAAAATGCGGGCCAACCAGGGATCCGGCTTCTTGCCCGAGAGCATGTACAGAAAGTTGGAAGCGTGATCCAGACTATCGTCCGGGGGAATGGGATCGTTGCCCTGTCGCATCTGGTGGAACATCGCCACCATGGTCGGCAGCTTTGAGAGCAACCGGGTGACGGTGCCGAACACATAGTCGGGATCCATCTCCCGCAGCGGGTAAAACAGCCCCAAGCCCGCCACACAGGTTTGCAGAGCATCCATCGGGTGGCCCGACTCCGGAAACGACTTGATCATGTCGCGGATGCGGTATTTCACCCGTCGATGACTGCGGATCGCCTGGTCAAAATTGTCCAGCTCCGACTGGGTCGGCAGCTTGCCAAAGATCAGCAGGTAGGCCGTCTCCAGAAAGGTACTGTGGGCGGTTAATTCCTCGATGGGGATGCCCCGATATTCCAGGATCCCCGCCTGGCCATCCACAAAACTAATGTTGGAGCGTGTGGCCGGAACGCCTTCCAAGCCTGGTCTGTATTCGCCATCCGCCATGGTCGGATCCTTAGAGCAAGTATTTCCTAGATAATGATGAATCAAGGGTTGCCAAAGGTGCCTGGAACCCAACCCCTTGCTCCCCTCGGGCAGTACTGACCCCGCTTCGCTACAGTAAAGCAAATTTTGGATCCCTTTAGCCAAATGCTGCCCCTGTCATCCTTCACAGAGAGCTGGGCTGGGATCCGCCTTCTATCTTGCAACAGCTCCCGCTGCCCGACGCAAAAATTGTTGCTATGGTGAGAACTGCGCCCGGCTTGAGGGATCTTGGCGCTTGCCGGAGCCGTGAAAGTTCGCTCCCCCGCTTGGAGATCGGCATCGATGTCGGATACTGCTCAAACTCACCTTGGCTCCAGCCCAGTGCAAGGACTGGAGTACGTGGTGCTGGGAGTGGCCACTTGCTTCCAGCAGGATCAGGAAGGTCGCCTGGTAGAGGTTTTGGTGGCCGAGCCGGTGCCTGCTGCCGATTTGGACTGCCTGGCCCAAGAACGCCGCAGCACTTCCTATGTTCTCCTCTACGCCACAACCTATGCCGAGATCGTGAACAACGGGATCCCAACTTTGCCCACCGATGTTTTCCCGCCAGGGGTGTTGTTGGGAGAAGACTTCGTGGAACGGGTGCAGGCAGCGGCCCGCACCTATCGCAGCAAGCCCCAGTTTCGCCATATCCCCCTGCACCAAACCTGCACTCCAGAGCGGGGGGTGTTTAAGCTCAATCACAGCGTTGAGCCCCGACGGATCCTCAACGCGGTTGTGGAGGTGAAGGATGCCGACAACATCAAACAGCACCCCCACACCCATCAACGGCTCTGACTCACTGGGCTGTACGGGTCAGTGGGGCTATCGTCGTCGCGCTCGCAGCACCGAGATCCTGCAAAAGTTGACAGAGGCTTACCCCAGCCGGCGGCGGGCTACCCTTCTCTGGCAGCATCTTCATCAGCAGTTTGGGCCGGCGTTGCTGGCTTCTGTGCCGGACGAATGGCTAGGACGGTTGGTGGGGGTGTCGGGAGATCTGATCCAACGTTGCCGCCAAGAAATGAGGATCCCTGCTGGCGCTTTGGGCTGCAGAGAGCAAGATTGAGACGGGGGGAGCCCAAGAGAGCATGACTCTAGTCAATAATAAGCTCAACTATACTGAA
>NZ_JANSIM010000121.1:0-3653 GCF_047502655.1 Synechococcus sp. R5-12
TTTCAGTATAGTTGAGCTTATTATTGACTAGAGTCATGCTCTCGACAGTAGGGCAAGACCTCTGCTTCAATCTGCCGCTCGAACAGGTTGTAGGGGGGCTGGGCGGTGTGCAGAGGAGCCACCTGGCGAAACCGATCCATCTGTTCGGGGGAAAAGTTGCTGACCCCAATGGCGCGGATCTTGCCTTCCTGCAGCAACTGCCCCAGAAACGCCGCCGTTTCTTCGATCGGTTCCAAGGGATCCGGCCAATGAATTTGGTAGAGATCGATCACATCTGTTTGCAAGCGGCGCAGAGAATCCTCCAGTTCTTGGGCCAAGCGAGGCAGGCTGGAGTTGCGCACCACTTTGTTGTTTGTCCACTCCAGTCCCGCTTTGGTGGCGAGAACCACCCGATCGCGGCAACCTGAGTCTTTGATCGCTTGCCCCAGCACTTCCTCCGAAACACCCAGTCCGTAGATGGGAGCGGTGTCGAAGGTGGTTATGCCCAAATCAATGGCTTTGCGAATCGTGGTGTAAGATTCCTGGCGGTCGGAAGGGCCCCACCAGCCGCCGCCCATCGCCCAAGTGCCCAGGCCCACCCGGCTCAACCTTAGCCCTGCATCTGCGAGGGTGACGAACTCCATGGCTGCTCCTGCTGAACCCCGATCCTCCCACTGTGGCCAGGGATCCTCTCCAAAAATCTAGCAGACATTGCTGACAGCAGCCGAGGTTGCGTGAACGACCCAAGCCTGTGACCGGGGTTGGAAGGAGAGGAGAGGCTTTTGACTCTGCTGTTGTAAGGAACTGAATCGATAGGATCCCATTCAAGAGCTGCAGCGTCTCTCAACCCAGAACTTTTGCGAGGAATGGCTCCATGAAGCCCACTTTTCTTGTCTCTACTGTCAGCTCCGTCGGTATGGCTCTCCTGTGGGGATCCCTTCTGGTTGGAAGGGCTGCCCAAGCGCAGGTGATCACCCCTCTTTTCCCCTCTGGAACTCCCATCCCCGTCGAACCCTTGCCCCCCAGCCCGGACATTCCCACCCTGCCCATTGTGCCGGATCCCCGGCCTGTGCCGGCAACCCCTGCTCCCCAGCGACCGCTGCCCAGGGGGAGTTTTGAGGAGATCAGCCGCTACTTCCGCGATCTCAACCGCGCCAAAAACCTGGCCCGCCAAGCTGCCGAGATCGCCAATGGGGGCCTGCAGCGCTATCGCGCCGAAGCTTCCATGCACGGGGCAGCCATTGACTCGCCGTTTGAAGAGTTTGAAGATGCTTGGATCTTCACCTTCCGGGGGGGAGAGCCCGGCTTTGTCCAGCCCAGCATTGAAACCCAGGTGCGGGTGGACAGGCGCACCTTTCAAACCACCATCCTCTACAACGGCCCCATCCGCTCTCTGCGCTAAGGGATCCCTGGCATAATCAAAAAAAGGCAAGGGATCCAAGCTATGACCAAGTTTGTCTTCGTCACGGGCGGAGTGGTCTCCAGCATCGGCAAAGGCATTGTAGCGGCTAGCTTGGGTCGCCTGCTCAAATCCCGCAACTACACGGTGTCGATTTTGAAGCTGGATCCCTATATCAATGTGGATCCCGGCACCATGAGTCCCTACCAGCATGGAGAAGTGTTCGTCACCGACGACGGCGCCGAGACCGACCTGGACTTGGGCCACTACGAGCGCTTCACTGACACCAACATGTCTAAGCTCAACAACGTTACCACCGGCTCCATCTACCAGGCCGTGATCCACAAAGAGCGGCGCGGCGATTACCAGGGCAGCACGGTGCAGGTGATCCCCCACGTCACCCAAGAGATCAAAGAGCGGATCCGGCGAGTGGCCCGCGAGACCAACCCCGATGTGGTGCTGGTGGAGGTGGGGGGCACGGTGGGGGATATCGAGTCTCTGCCCTTTTTGGAGGCCATTCGCCAATTTCGCAAGGACGTGGGCCGGGCCAACGTGGCCTATGTGCATGTTACCCTGGTGCCTTTGATCAAGGCGGCAGGGGAGATGAAAACCAAGCCTACCCAGCACTCGGTCAAGGAGCTGCGCTCCATTGGCATCCAGCCGGACGTGTTGGTGTGCCGCTGCGAACAGCCATTGCCCCGCGGGATCAAGGAGAAGATCTCCGAGTTTTGCGATGTGCCGGTGGAATGTGTGATTCAGGCTCAGGATGCCCCCAGTATCTACGATGTGCCTCTGGTGCTGGAGCAGGAGGGGTTGGCGCAGCGGGTTTTGGAGATCCTCAACTTGGATCCGCAGCAGCCAGATCTACGGGAGTGGGAGCTCCTGGTGCAGCGGCTGCACCACCCCCAAGAGCAGGTGGAGATTGCCATTGTCGGCAAATACGTGCGCCTTACGGATGCCTATCTTTCGGTGGCCGAGGCCCTGCGCCATGCCGGGTTGGCCCTCAATGCCGGTGTCACCCTGCGCTGGATCTCTTCTGAGGAAGTCGAGGAGCGGGGACCAGAGGCATTGCTTTCCGGCGTGGATGGAGTGGTGGTGCCAGGGGGGTTTGGCAATCGCGGCATCGAGGGCAAAGTGGCCAGTATTTGCTACGTGAGGGAGCGGGGCATTCCCTTTCTGGGCCTGTGTCTGGGCATGCAATGCGCGGTGATCGACTGGGGATGTCACATTGCCCATCTGGAGCGGGCCAACAGCTACGAGTTTGACCCCGATACCCCCCACCCGGTGATCAGCCTCTTGCCGGAGCAGAAAGATGTGGAAGATCTGGGAGGAACCCTGCGGCTGGGCCTCTATCCCTGTCGCATCATGCCCAATACCCTAGCGGCCAAGCTGTATGGCGAGACCATCATCTACGAGCGCCACCGCCATCGCTACGAGTTTAATAACGCCTACCGCAGCCTTTTTCTGGACTCTGGTTATATCATCAGCGGCGTCTCGCCGGATAACCGCTTGGTGGAGATTATCGAGCTGCCCAGCCACCCCTTTTTCATCGCCACCCAGTTCCATCCGGAGTTTCGCTCCCGCCCCAACCGCCCCCACCCCCTCTTTTTGGGGTTGATCGAAGCTGCCCTGCGCAGCCGCCCTCAGCCTCACCCCCTGCAGTTGCAGAAGATGGGCTAGTTGACAGATCCCTTGTCCAAAAGTGGGGGCACGCCTCTGGTCCTGGTTCTGCAGAGCTTTGCTGAACATAAACTGCTGCGGAATCCTGGGTTTCGCCTGTGGAGCAGCCGTGGCCTACTGCCTAAAACGAGGTCATCCAGTCCGCCAAAATTTCCTGTCGGCGTGGATGGCGCAGTTTGCGCATGGCTCGTGCTTGAATTTGTCGGACGCGCTCTCGAGACAGGCCGAAGAGCTGACCAATTTCGGAGAGAGTGTGCAGGTGGCCATCTTTCAGCCCATAGCGGAGCTTGAGGATTTCTTGCTCTCGGGGGCTGAGCTGCTCCAGCATTTCTTCCAGTTGGGCAGACAGCAGGTGCAAGTCCATTTGCGATTCGGGAGTGGGGCCGTTGGCGGCCTCGATAAGCTGCATCAGCTCCGTATCTTCCTCTTTGCCGACCGGAGTATGCAGCGAAAGAGTTTGGCGACCGGCTTCCAAGAGGGTTAAGAGAGCGTCCAGCTTGTCGGGGGAAATCTCCAGAGCTTTGGCAATCTCTGCTTGGGTGGGGCGACGGTTTAGGTTGTGTTGATCTTTCATTTGAGCCAAAAGAGAGCACTG
>NZ_JANSIM010000016.1:0-15490 GCF_047502655.1 Synechococcus sp. R5-12
GGTACAGTGCGGGGCTTAGCTACCCCCACACCCCCATAAGCTAACAAGTAGACCTGAACAGAAATCCGGCACGGTTAGGAGCCAAACTGCAAACGGTAAACCTCTTCCTCTTGATCGGTCTCCACCTCCAAATCGGAGGTAGCATAGGCTACACACAGCAGCACAAACCCTTGGGCCTGCAGTTCTGGCCCAATCCCCATTGCCTCTGTCTGAGTCACAGATCCCGACTTCAGCCGCCCCGCACAGGTGGTGCAAACCCCCGCCTGACAAGAGGAAGGTAGCTCTATCCCGTGTTCAAGAGCAGCTTGTAAAACCGTCTGATCCGCAGAGGCAGGGAAGCGGTAGGTTTGGCCGCGGTGATGAAGGGTTACTTGATAAGCCGTAGCAGACATCAGGAACGGGCTCCCGACGGAGTACGGGTCACCGTCAGAGACTGTGGCTGGCGCATTTTCTTCACCAGAGCCTGGATCTTTTTGGCTCCTTCCTTTTGCAGGTCGGCGATGTAGTGGCCTTTGAGCCGCTCCGCCTCAGCTTCATCGGAGAAGGGGCCGTAGTAGTAGGTGCAGTCCTCGGTGGTGATCTCGATCCAGACCGATAGGCCGCGCAGCTTATCCAACAGATTGGCCAAAGGGTTGCTCACGGGATCCATCCCCCATTATCAAGTCTCGCAATCATTGGATGTCCTTTTGCAATCCCCTAGATTCTACTACTTTTATTGACGATTTGTTGAGGAATGTATCAACCTCAGGGCGTTTGAGGTGGTGGGGAGAGCGCTGCCGGTGGATTTCGTAGAGGGCAATGCCGGCGGCCACAGAAGCATTCAAGCTTTCAGTACGGCCTGCCAAGGGAATGGACAGCAGTTGGTCACAATGGCGCTGTGTGAGCAGGCTAATCCCTTCCCCCTCGGATCCCACCACCAAGGCAATGGGCCGTTGAAAATCGGCTCTATAGATGAGGTCAGTCCCTCGGCTGGTGGTGCCATAAACCCAAAACCCCTGCTCTTTGAGGTATTCCAAAGCCCGATTCAAATTCACCACCCGCGCCACCGGCAAGGTGGAGAGGGCTCCCGCCGCTACCTTCATCACCGTCGAGGTTACCCCTGCTGCCCGCCGTTGTGGGATCACCATCCCCTGCATGCCAAAAGCCTCCACACTACGGGCAATGGCTCCCAAGTTATGGGGATCCTGGATCCCGTCTAGGACTACCAGCACCGGATTGGGGCCGGCCTGCCGGCTTCTTTCCACCAAATCCTCCAGGGCCACGTACTGATAAGGCGTGGCTTGGGCAGCGATACCCTGGTGGTTGGCGCCAGCCGTGAGGGCGTTCAGCCGCTTTGGAGACACTTCGTCGATAACGGTGCCCCGCGCTTTGGCCTCTTCCAACAGAGACAAAAATTGGGG
Organism: Synechococcus sp. R5-12; assembly: GCF_047502655.1. Taxonomy (NCBI): domain Bacteria; kingdom Bacillati; phylum Cyanobacteriota; class Cyanophyceae; order Synechococcales; family Synechococcaceae; genus Synechococcus; species Synechococcus sp. R5-12. The sequence goes on from NZ_JANSIM010000016.1 coordinate 1,401, forward strand.
GCTGTAGCGCAACTTCGGCAAGATCCAAACCCGATTGAGGGTGGCTTGACTTTTCAAAGCAGCCAGTACTGTCTGGCGACCGTAGATAATCTCTTGCTCCAGCTCGGTCTCCGGATTCCCGTCGGCCTGAGGCTGAACTTCCCCTGGCAAGATCCCTGTCTCGCCAGTGGAGAGGCCGGGATCCAGCTCGCCTACTGGTTGAGGAGCCATCTTGCCTTGGGGCCACTGCCGTTGCGCGTCGCGACGGATGGGCTTCACCGGAGCCTCTTGGGTGGCAAGCTTGGGATCCCCGTCTCGGCGTTTGGGCCGCTGTACCCGCTTGCTAACGGATTGCCCTGCCCTTCGCGGCTGCAGTTTGCCCGAGCGAGACAGCCGTGAAGCAGGTTTGCGCTGAGAAGTCTTGGGCATGGGCGTGGAAGATGGAAAGACGGAAAGACTATCCTAACCTTCCCACTCGCCTAGGGTCTCAGCCAAAACATCAGTGAGGGCGAGGATATGGCGCAGCCGTTCGGGATTGGCCAGGTAGAGATAGCCCAGAACTGTTTCCAGGCCGCTGGCGTTTTGGTAATCGGCCAGAGGCAGATGCCGGGGTGGGCGACCGCAGCCATTGCGACCCCAGCGGACAATTTCCTGCTCTTCGGGGTTGAGATGGGGCAACAGGGCCAACAGCAGCTTAGCTTGAGCCGAGCCGCGCACCCGCCTCACCACCTGCTGATGATAGCGCTCCAGTCGATCCGGAGGAAATAGCCGTTGCCGCCGCACATGCAGTTCGTAAATGGCGTCTCCCAGGTAGGCCAAGGCTGCGGGCGATAGGCGGCGAATCTCGGCCAAGGAGGGCCTTTCGGAAGTGGGCTCGAACAGCAGATCGTTCACAGCAGCTCACGAAAGATAGGCAGAAAAAATGTCTAGAACCGCTGTCATCGGCTCATTGCAGGATTCAGTCCATGCTAAGACAAGCTTCCTCTGGTCTGCTAGCCTGACTCGCGCTCTTTCCCCCCTTGCAGGTGATTTGGATCACGAGGCCCAGAGAGAAAAGGTGCTATCGAGTAGACAGGGCAAAGCCGGTTAAGGGGCTGATGTTATGAGCCTTGAAAAGCCAGTTGGAGTTACTGCCAAGAATCTGGAGAGCAAAATCCAAGAAATTGTGGGTGAGCTGGCCAGCGATCAGCGTGAAAGGCTGGAAGGTAAGGCCGAGCAAACAAAGGCAGCCACCCACCCTGGAGTCGAGGATGCTCGAGAAGCGATTAAAGACGTTGTGGATGATCCAACGGATGGCCAATAGCTCCAGTTAAGATGCGGGGACAAGGAGATCTGCATTCAGCAAAAGCAGGTAGGCGACGACCGCCCCCCCCATGCCCCCTACCAAGAAGCCGGCAGCCAATTCGCTCCAAGATTGGGATCCCCCTACCGGCCCTATGTTGCGCTGCGAAGTGACAGTGCCGTAGAGAGAAAGGGCCGCCGTCAGAATCAAGATCAGGCCACAGGCTCCCAAAAAGCCGCTCAGCAGACCGATGGGCTCGTTGCGCAGCGGCCCCAGCTTGGCAAAGGGGCCTACCAGCCAATAGCCGTGGGCCATACCGATTTCCAAGCCCCGCCAAATGGAACTCAATCCCGGTCGGTTGATGGGCAGCCAGTCGATCAACAGCCGGACAACAGGCGCGTGGTTGATCGGTGTCCAGAGATCCCCAATTTGCGGATCTCCCTCAGGGACGGTGACGTATCCCTTATTCATGTTCAACCTATTCAACGGAGCAGGATCGACATTGGGTTCGACCATTTCAGCAACTCTGTGTCCAGTTCAAAGGAGGATGGAAAAAAGCCTAAAAAAGCAGGGATCCCACTGGGCGTAGGTTGCGCTGGGGATCCCTGGCCTACACTCAGAACGTCAAAATGTCGGGGAAGAAGCGATTGATCTCGATGAACAGGGCAAAAACAAAGCTGGAAAACAGGATAAATGCCACCGGAGCAGTGGTGAGAAACTTGGTGAAATCAGCCATAGACGCCTCTCAAAAGTTAAATAAATCGAGTTAGAAAGCCGGGCTCAGCTCCTCAGCGGGGGGAGATGGGCACAGCCGCTTCCGGCTCTCGAATTTCGCCGCTGGCAATTTCCTTAAAAGCAGCAGCGGGCCAAGCCAAAGCCGTGAGGAAGCACCGCAGCGCCAGCGGTACATCGATCAGGCTCTCTTTCATCTCGGGGCTATCCTCATCCCGAACCGCGATCAGGTAAGAACGCCCGGCCCAGCCCAGCCAACCGGCAATATACAGGAAGAGCAGACCGGGGATGAGAAACTCGCCCGCATGGTTCAACCGACCATCCGTAACCAGGTGGGGCAGGCCCTCTTCGCCGCAGAGCAGCTTGCTGTAGCGCTCAAAGCGCTTGCTGGTTTGGGCCAGCTTTTGCTGGTAGACGGGAGCCATAGCAGGGCTGGCGTTGAGGATCTTCTCCTCTAGGCTGCTCAGGCGTTCGTTCATCAGGGCCTGAAAGGCGGGAACTTCGCTGCAAGGTTTCAGACCAATCAAGGGCTCTGCCTGCACAGATTGGGCGAGGCCAAGCGCGATGCAAAGGGCCAAAAGAAGGCTTAAAAAGGTTCGCATAGCAGGATGTGTCCTTGAGGTAGGGGTCTAAGATCTGTCCAAATGCTAAGGGATGCTAAGTGCAGAAACAGGCACTAAACGGTTAGTATCATACTCCTGAGCGCCTCGCCCCGACGGATCCCGGGTTTTAGCTCACACAATTCTTAATTCAAGTATCTCAAGTATCCCAAAGCTCTCCTATCCCTTTTGCCCAGCCTGCTCTCCCATGCCCCGCGTCCTTGCCATCGAAACCAGTTGTGACGAAACGGCTGTGGCTGTGGTGACGGCGGATGTGGCCTGGCCGGGGTTTGCCCCGCGGCAGCTCAGCTCGGTGGTGGCCAGCCAAATCGACCTTCATGCTGCTTACGGGGGGGTGGTGCCGGAGGTGGCCTCTCGTCAGCATGTGGAAACCTTGCCCTTTGTGCTGGAGAGGGCTCTGCAACAGGCAGGATTGGAGGTGGCCGAGGTAGATGCCATTGCCGTAACCTGTGCGCCGGGCCTGGTGGGATCCCTGCTGGTGGGGCTGATGGGGGCCAAGACCTTGGCTTTGCTCCACGACAAGCCCCTGATCGGGGTGCACCATCTGGAGGGCCATCTCTTTAGCGGCTTTTTGGCCGAGCCCGATCTGCGCCCCCCCTGCCTCTGCCTTTTGGTGTCGGGGGGCCACACCAGCTTGATCTGGATGAAGGACTACGGGCAGTACCAGACGGTGGGTCGCACCCGCGACGATGCTGCCGGCGAAGCGTTTGACAAAGTGGCGCGGCTGCTGGGGCTGGGCTATCCGGGGGGACCGCAGATTGACCGCTGGGCTCAGCAGGGGGATCCAGAGCGGTTCCCGCTGCCCGAGGGCAAAGTGGAGCATCCCTACGACACAAGCTTCAGCGGCCTGAAAACGGCGGTGTTGCGCCTAGTCCAGCAGTTGCAGCAGCAAGGCCAGGAGTTGCCCATTGCCGACATTGCCGCCAGCTTCCAGGCCTGTCTGACCCATGTGCTCACCGAAAAGGCAGTGGCCTGCGCCGAGGCGCTGGGCCTCTCGACGCTGCTGCTGACGGGAGGGGTAGCTGCCAATCGGGAGCTGAGGGCCCGCCTCACAGAAGCAGCCCGGCAAAGGGGGTTGCGGGTGGTGATCCCGCCTCTAGCCCTCTGCACCGACAATGCCGCCATGATTGGGGCAGCTGGGCTCTGCCACTGGCTGCGGGGGGAGGTCTCGCCGCTGGAGCTGGGGGTGGCCTCGCGCATGCCCCTAGAAGGGATCCCTTCCCTCTACCTGGGTGGGGGCGGAGCTCACAGAGAAGAACAGACGGGATCTGCCGCAGCCGTCCTCTGACGTTGCCTCACTTCCAGGTAGATCAGCAGGGCATTGATGTCGGCGGGGTTGACACCGCCAATGCGGGCTGCCTGGCCCACGGTGAGGGGACGCACCGCCGAGAGCTTATCCCGCGACTCTTTGGATAGGGTGGGGATGGCCTGGTAGTCGAGGTCAGGAGGCAAGGGGCGATGGTACTGTTTGCTCACCTGCTCGATTTGGCTTTGCTGCCGCTGGATGTAGCCGCTGTATTTGACGGCAATTTCCGCTGCTTCCTGCTCAAAGGGATCCAGCTCCGCATCCCCCAGCCCCAGTTCCAGGAGATCGGAGTAGTGAATCTGGTTGCGGCGCAAGATCTCGGCCAGAGTGGCGGATCCCTTGATCCCCTGCCCCGTCAGTTGGCTTAGTTGGATGCCGGCCAGGTCGTGGGCCTTCACCCGCTGCGTTTCCAGGCGCTCGATTTCTGCGGCAATGCGCGCTTGCTTGGCTTGGAACAGGGCCCAGCGCCGGTCATCGATCAAGCCCCATTCTCGCCCCAGGGGGGTGAGCCGTTGGTCGGCATTGTCGGAGCGCAGGATGAGGCGGTATTCGGAGCGGCTGGTGAGCATGCGGTAGGGCTCCCGCAGTTCTTTGGTGCAGAGATCGTCGATGAGGGTGCCGATGTAGCTGGACTCCCGCGGCAGGGTGACCAGGGGCTTGCCTTGAACCAGGCGGGCGGCGTTGATCCCGGCTATGAGCCCCTGAGCTGCCGCCTCTTCGTAGCCGGTGGTGCCGTTGATCTGGCCGGCGCAAAACAACCCCTGCACCTTTTTGGTCATCAGAGTGGGGTAGAGCTGGGTGGCCGGCAGATAGTCGTATTCCACCGCATAGGCAGGCCGCAGCATGACGCACCGCTCCAGGCCAGGCAAGGAGCGCAACATCTGGATCTGGATTTTCTCCGGCATCCCCGTGGAGAACCCCTGGATGTAGAGCTCCGGCAGATCCCGCCCTTCCGGCTCAATAAAAATCTGATGGCTTTCCTTGTCGGCAAAGCGGACAATCTTGTCTTCGATGCTGGGGCAGTAGCGGGGCCCTTTGGCCTCCACCCAGCCGCCATAGACAGGGGTTTCGTGGAGATTTTCCCGGATGATGCGGTGGGTCTCTGGGGTGGTGCGGGTCAAGTAGCAATCCATCTGCTCCCGTGGCACCCACACTTCGGGGTCGAAGCTAAACCAGCGCACATCGGGATCCCCCGGTTGCCGCTCCATGACGGAAAAATCCACGCTGCGCCGATCCACACGGGCGGGGGTGCCGGTCTTCAGCCGGCCCGTTTCAAAGCCCAGTTGGCGCAGGGTGTCGGTCAGCCCTTCCACGGCAAATTCCCCTGCCCGTCCGGCAGCTTGCCAGTGGCGACCAATCCAGATGCGCCCCCCCAAAAATGTACCGGTGGTCAGGATCACCGCCCGACAGCCGAAGATGGTGCCGAAATGGGTGACCACGCCCACCACCTCGTCGTTGCGCCCCAACACCAAATCGGTGACAGTGCCCTCGCGAATCGTCAGGTTAGGCTGGTTTTCCACCACCGAGCGCATCACCCGCGCATATTCCCTTTTGTCGGTTTGCGCCCGCAGCGCCCACACCGCCGGCCCCCGCGAACGGTTGAGCACCCGCTTTTGCAAATAGGTGCGGTCGGTAACTTTGCCCATCTCGCCGCCGAGAGCATCGATTTCGTGTACCAGTTGCGATTTGGCCGGGCCGCCGACGGCAGGGTTACAGGGTTGCCAGGCGATCTTGTCCAGATTCAACGTCAGCATGAGGGTGTTACAGCCCAGCCGCGCTGCCGCCAATGCTGCCTCACAGCCGGAGTGCCCCCCGCCGACCACCACCACATCGTAGTGATCGAGAAAATCAATGCTGTCCCGTCCAACTCTGAGCATAGGGTGGCAATTCCAAAATGAATAGCCGGGATCCCCGGTCTTTTAATTTTCAGGTTATTTCAGCTCGCTTATCCAGCTTAGCGATGGCGGCAACGGATAGGGTTATTTGCGACCGGCCTGAGGCAGGCAGAGCAGTAGGGAAAGTTTTCTGTTGCCCTGGGAAATAAAGTTGGGTAGAGGCTCAGTTCCCAGCCTAAGTCACCTGATTGAAGAGTTGAAGAGACCTCAGGGCGCTGGGATCAGCTCCCCCAAGGCTGCCGATAGCAGGGGATCCCAGAGGAAAGGGCAGAGTCGCCCAAGGGATGTTGCGGCTCATACAAACACCAGACAGCCCGCCTGAGAGAGCCAAGCACCGATTCCATTATCCTCAACCGGATCTAATCCAGACTATTTTAGTCGGGTTTAGTTGACGCGGCAGATTGCGGGTGATAAGATTCCCCCCAACGATAGGTAAGTTCAATCCAGCGCCCACCCTTTCCTTCACCTTGAGGCTGCCCATGTCCCAAACTCTTTCCGAACGCCCGCTCAGCCCTGCCGATTCCCCGTTGGCCTCTGCCTTGCACAGCTCCAAGGTGGGCTTCAGCCGTTTGCGCTGTCGGGAATGTGGGGCAGAGTACGAGCCAGTCGCCAAGCACGTGTGCGACCTCTGCTTCGGCCCCCTGGAAGTGGTTTATGACTACGACTGGCTGAGGCACAGCGTCAGCCGGCAGAGCATCCAAGCTGGGCCGCTGTCTATCTGGCGCTATCGGCCTTTTCTGCCAGTAACTTCTGAAAAGCCCATCGATGTGGGCACCGGCATGACCCCGCTGGTTAAGGCGGAGCGGCTGGGTCGGCGGCTAGGGTTAAAAAATCTTTACATCAAGAACGATGCCGTCAACATGCCCACCCTTAGCTTCAAGGATCGGGTGGTGTCGGTGGCGCTGACCCGCGCCAAGGAGCTGGGTTTTACCACCGTTTCCTGCGCCAGCACGGGCAATCTGGCCAACTCCACCGCTGCCATTGCCGCCCACGCCGGCTTGGACTGCACCATCTTCATCCCGGCGGACTTAGAAGCGGGCAAAGTGCTGGGATCCCTGATTTACAACCCCACCGTCATGGCGGTGGAGGGCAACTACGACCAGGTGAATCGCCTCTGCGCCGAGGTGGCGGATCGCTACGGCTGGGGCTTCGTCAATATCAACCTGCGCCCCTACTACTCGGAAGGCTCCAAAACCCTGGCCTACGAGGTGGCGGAGCAACTGGGTTGGCAACTGCCGGATCAGGTGGTGATCCCATTGGCCTCGGGATCCCTGTACACCAAGGTTTATAAAGGCTTCCAGGAGTTTGTGAAGGTGGGGCTGGTGGCGGATAAGCCGGTCACCTTCCACGGCGCCCAGGCGCAGGGATGTTCGCCCATTGCCCAAGCCTTCCGCGAGGGACGGGACTTTGTCAGCCCTGTTAAGCCCAATACCATCGCCAAGTCCATCGCCATCGGCAACCCTGCTGACGGGATCTACGCCCTGGAGATCGCCCGCAAAACCGGCGGCCAGATCGAGACGGCTGCCGATCCGGAGATTGTTGCCGGCATCAAGCTTTTGGCCGAGACCGAAGGCATCTTCACCGAAACCGCCGGCGGCACCACCATTGCCGTGCTCAAACGCCTAGCAGAGTCCGGCCAACTTGATCCCGAGGCGGTTACAGTAGCCTACATTACCGGCAACGGTCTGAAGACCCAGGAGGCGGTTCAAGCCCACGTAGGCCATCCTCTGGTGATCTCGCCCAGGCTGGAGAGCTTTGAACAGGCTTTGGAGCGCGCCCGCACCCTGGAGCGGCTGGACTGGCAAGAGGCATCAGTATGAACTCGGTTTGCAGGGAAGACCCTCTCCATTGCCTCTTAACAGAATCTTAATGAAGAACTGTTAAGATCCCTGGCGTAGACCTATTGGCTCAGGAGCTTTGCACAATGCCTATCTTTCCTTCTGTTCAACGCCTTGTTCGCCGTTGGATCCCGTTGGCGGCTGTAGTGGCCCCGCTTGTCTTTGCTCCTGCGGCCCAGCCTCAAGGGCTAAACACCATTGCCGTTGAGCTGGAAACTTTGCCCAGCAGCTACTCGACGCTGGCGGCAGCTTTGCGGGCGACGGGCCTGAATACGGCGTTGGCAGGGCCGGGGCCGTTCACGGTCTTTGCCCCTTCCGATGTGGCCTTTGGGCAACTGCCGCCGGTTACGGTGGAGACGCTGTTGCAGCCGGCCAGCCGGGCTCAGCTCACCCGCATTCTCACGTATCATGTGGTGCCGGGGCGGATTACCTCGTTTGACCTGCGGCCCGGCCAATCGACCACTCTGACCACCTTGGCAGGGCTGCCGCTGCAGGTGCAGGTGGGATCCGATGGCAGCATCCGGGTCAACGGGGCTAACGTGAACCTGGCGGATATTCCAGTTTCCAACGGCGTGATTCACGGCATCGATGGGGTGCTGCTACCCTAGTTTTTTGATGTTGGTTAATGGACGAGGCATTGGGCTATGGCAGTCAAGGTGCTGATTCCCAACACGCTGCGGGCGCTCACCCAGGATCAGGGGGTGGTGAATTGCGAGGGATCCACCATCCGCGAATTGTTGGATGCTTTGGAACAACGCTGTCCGGGGATTAAGGCGCGGCTGTGCGATGAGAAGGGGGAATTGCGCCGCTTCGTCAACTTTTATGTGAACAGCGAAGACATTCGCTTCCTCAAGGGATGTGACACCCCTCTGCAAGATGGGGATGAGGTGAGCATCGTCCCTGCCGTTGCTGGGGGCTGAGGGCTGCCAAGCCTGCCGTGGACGCTGTGGAGTGGTTGAGCCAGCCGGCCCCGCTGGTGGCACCTGCCTTGCTGGGCATGGTTCTGGTGCGGCAATTTGCCGATGGGCTGCAGGTGCGGGCCCAGATCGTAGAGACGGAGGCCTACACGGCTGGGGATCCGGCCTGCCATGCCTACCGCCGCAAGACCCAACGCAACCAGGTCATGTTTGGCCCGCCAGGGCATCTCTACATCTATCGCATCTACGGCCTCTACCACTGTCTAAATATCGTTACCGAGCCAGAAGGGATCCCGGCGGCGGTTCTGATCCGGGCAGCTCAGTTGGATCGCCTGCCAGACTGGATCCCGGCCAACAAACAGAATCAGCCAGCACGGGCGGCGGCGGGGCCGGGCCTGCTCTGTCAAGCCCTGCGCATCGACGGATCCCACAACGGCTGGCGGCTAGAGCGGGCGGAAGCCGGCCAGGAAGGCATTTGGCTGGAGGGATCCCCCTCTTGGCAAACGCAGTTGTCCATCGTCCAAACCACCCGCATCGGCATCACCCAAGGAGCCGAGATCCCCTGGCGCTGGTACATTGGTGGACATCCGGCGGTGTCGCGCTATTAGTGGGGGCAGGCGGACAATGCTCGCAGAAGGCAGTGGCCAAAGGACTCCGTCCCGCTTACGCGAACGGCAGGGGCTGCCTGGGCTGGTCAGCGGGGTTGTGCTGCTCTTGCTGGGGTTGCCCACGTTGGCCCAGCCTGTTCCAACTTTTCCAGGACTCTTGACGATGCAAGCCCAGACCCACTCCACCTATCGCACCGGGTTTCAGCGCTGGCGGGCGGGAGAAGCTCAGGGGTTTCAGGACTGGTCAACCCAAGGGATCCGCCTGAACGCCCAAGGGCAATTGGTCTTGGATCCAGAGGGTTTGCGGCAAGAAGTCAGCCTTGAAGAGCCTGAGGTGGCGCTAAGGACTCCGTCCCGCTTACGCGATAATGCTCCGCACCGCTTACGCGAACGGGGGCGCCCTTTCTATCCCCTTGGCCCCTACTGGGTGGGAGAAGCCACCAGCCCAGCAGTCCCCACCAGCTTCCCTATGGTCGGGGCAATCGCTTCCTGGAATGCCACCACGCCCCCCGGCACCTGGTTGGAACTGTGGATTCGGGCCAAGCTTTCAGACCGCTGGACAAAGTGGTATCACGGCGGGGTATGGGCTGCGGATCCCTTGACTCTGGCCAGCCACTCAGTGCAAGGACAAGGGGATGAGGATGGCAACCTGTACACGGACTTGCTGGTGCTCAAGGATACCCTCAACGGAGCAGAAGCCTTCCAGGTCAGGGTGCGCCTGTTCACGCAAGAGCCAGGCCGTTCTGCCGTTGTGGATCAGGTGGCAGTTGCCATTTCCAACGAGCCGGTCAGGCCCAGCCGCCTATCCCCTGGGGATCCCAGCCGCTGGGGCAAAATCTTGGATCTGCCTTGGTGCTCCCAGATGGTGTACCCCGATGGGGGAGAGGTCTGGTGTAGCCCCACCTCTTTGGCGATGGTGATGGCCTACTGGAAGCGGGATCCCCGCCCCTGTGAGGTGTTGGTGCGCGCAGCAGTGGCCGGTGTGTATGACCGGGTTTACCAGGGCCATGGCAACTGGGCTTTCAACGTCGCCCATGCTGCCGAGCAAGGTTTGTCCGGCGTGGTGGCGCGGCTGGAGAGCTTGGCTCAAGCAGAAGCCTGGATCGCGGCAGGGGTTCCGGTGATCCTCAGCTATGCTTGGGGTGAGGGAGAACTGGAAGGGGCGCCAATTCCCAGAAGCAACGGCCATCTGGCGGTGCTGGTGGGGTTTGCTCGCGGCAGCGGTGCGGAGCAGTTTAGCCATGGGGATCCCATCGTCCACGATCCGGCGGCCAAAACCAACGAAGAGGTTCGCCGTACCTACCGCCGCGAACAGCTAGAGTCGTTGTGGCTGGAGCACTCCGGGGGTACCGTCTACTTGATTCATCCGCGAGAGTGGCCTGTCCCCACTCTATAGCCGAACCGGGCGAACGCGGGCAGCATCGACTTACAGCGCTACCGCTATGGCCTGGATGATTTCCTGGCCGCTGAAACTGCTATCTGGTCTTTCGGTGGGGATTTGAGTAAGGATAGATGGAGTGAGGAGTGCGACTCACCTGCGGGTGAGGATGGTTGGTCATGAATAGGAATGCGGTTCAGGGGCCAAGGCATTGGTCAAGGTGGCTCCTGCGGCAGAGAGGGTTGTGGGCAATTTTCGCCGGTTTGTACGCTGATGAAGATAAACATGGGGGTTTGGGTTCCCGCCATTTCCCAGCCTGTGGGAGAGGATGAGCTGCGTCATGCCACGACGGGTTTCCCTGAGACCGCTATCTTGGCCTGCGCTGAGTGCCTTGGTGCTGGCTCTCTCGGGCTGTGGCGAGCTTTCTTCTTCTAGTCTGTCTCCCAGCGTTGTTCCCCCTGCGGCCCTACAGCCGGTTTTAACTCCAACTCCTCTCCCTCCCTCCCCGCTTTCTCTGACTTTCGAGCAAGCCCGCCAGTCCGGCTTGTCGGTGCCCAGCAACCGCATCGTTCTGCTGCTCCAGGAACAGGGATCCGATCTGGTGGCCCAGCTACCGGCCTCAGAGGTGGATCGCTGGCTGGCTCGCACTCCCACCTGGCCGGGGGTGGAAGGGATCGACCTGAGCATTACCCTGGGCACCTATCGCCAAACCGCCACTGCCCCTCTGCGCCCAGGGCAACCGGCCACCTTCACCTTTACCAACCCCCCCGCCGGAGAAGCGGAGCTCAGCGCCATCGCCTATCGGGGATCCACCACTCTGGCGCAGGGGAAGGGATCCCTGACCCTTTCTGCCCGCTCTGGGAGTTCTGGCAGTGTCAATCGTCCTCCCCAAGACACAGAGCGCCAGCGCCGCCTTTCTATGTTGGTGCTCTCTGAGGTGGGGGTACCGCTGCTGCACACCAGCTCGGCAGCGCCCACCCTTGGCCAGCCGTTGCTGCTCTCAGGGGAAAATTTGGAGCGGGTGGAAACAGTTCTCTTTGCTGCAGCAGCCAATCCCGAGCGCATCCTGAGGGGGGAAATTCGCTCCCGCAGCGGTGACCGTTTGGTGGTGATGCCGCCTTCTTCTCTTTCCGGCTCAGTTTGGGTTGCTGTTGCGGATGCTTCCGGGCAAGGGTTGGGCACTCTGGTCTACGATTGGCCTGCCGCTACTCCTTCCCCCAGCCCCTCTCCCACCCCCACTGCTCCGGCAGCATCGGCCTGGGTGGTGGAAACTTTGCTGGATGGCCGCACCTCGCCCGCGGCAGATCCTGTCGGCAACGCCCCTGATAACACCGGCACCGAGTCCAGGATCTACCTGCAGCAAATCAGCGGCATTGCTGTGGATCCTGAAGGAGCCTTCTATTTAGCCGATAGAGCCCAGCACCGCATCTTCCGGCTGTCTCCAGAGGGGGAATTGGAAGTTTGGGCCGGCACAGGCCAAGCAGGCCGCCGCGACGGAGCAGCCAATCAAGCTCAGTTTGACTCCCCACAGGGGCTGCTCTGGGATCCCAAGGGGGGATTGTGGGTGGCCGACAGCGGCAACCATTGCCTGCGCTATATCAACCTGCAACGACAGGTGAGCACCTTTGCCGGCACTTGTATAGCCGGATACCGAGATGGGGGGCTTGACCGAGCTCAGTTCCGGGAGCCATCTGGGCTGGCTTTGGGTTCAGATGGCAGCCTCTACGTTGCCGACCGCGCCAATCGCCGCATCCGCCGCATCACCCCTGCAGGTGAAGTGACCACGGTTGCCGGCACCGGCCAGCCGGGATCCGTCGATGGCCCAGCAGAACAGGCCCAGCTCCTGCAGCCCACGGCTCTGGCGGTGGATAAGGAGGGGAACCTCTGGATTGCCGATGGACATCGCCTGCGCCGGCTCTCTGCTGGCGGACGAGTGACCACCCTCTCCGGGGCAGAGCCAGGCTATCGGGATGGCCCCCTGGCAGAGGCCCGTTTTCAAACCCTGGGGGGGCTGGCCTTCGATGCGGCAGGCAACCTCTGGGTGGCAGACCGAGACAACCATCGCATTCGTCGTCTTCAGCCTGGGGGACAAGTTTCCACCTTGGCCGGACAGAATCAGCGCGGTTGGCAGGATGGCCCCACCTCGGCAGCCCGGTTCGATCAACCTGCCGGCTTGGTAGTCTTAGCGGATGGCAGTGTGGTGGTGGTGGATGCCGGCTTGCCGGGCTTGCGTCGCATAAGCCGCGTTGCCTCTGGGCCCGCCACCCCAACTCCTGGGGGATCTCTGTAGGCTTTTGACAGGCCGCCGTCTCTCAGGTTTCACAGGGATCCCCATCTACTCAATCACCACACTCTTCGGGCCGGCGTTCACCTCTGGGCGACCCTGATTGAAGTTGGCCAGGAAGGTATCTGGATCTTTGAGGCTGAAGACCAGCTTTTTGCAGGGCACTTGCAGCCCCACCGGCCCCAGCAACGGAATAAAAAGAGGCTTTTCCTGCACCAGTGGAATGGCAATTACCCCTTGGGTGCTGGTGACCGGGCCAACGATCCCCTGAAAATCGGTGCGCACGCCCACCCCGTAGTACCAGGGCCAGGGAAAGCGCTCCCCTCGCCCCAACTCGCTCAAGGAGAACGTCTCGTTGAACAGGCTGCCCGCCCGCACAATGAGCTTGTCTTGCAGCAGATCGACATAGGCCGACTCGCTACTCACCCCAAACAGAGCCAGCGGCAAACTTGCCAGGGGATTGGAGTCGATGGCCATGTAGTAGCGCATGAGAGATCTCCGATTTTACAGATGGGCGACTAGGTGAGCCGCGGCCCCCAGCCTTGCCAATTATAAAAAATCTTCCCCGTTGCTCGACTGACCAAAAGGGATCCCATCTGCCCATTAGCTAACCGAGTATGATGGGTTGCTTGGAGCGTCCTTTGAGGACTCCGTCCCGCTAACGCGAACAGCAAGCCACTGGCCAGCGAGGAAAACAGGATGGATCTGCGAGCCCTCATTCGCTTGGTGCCCGATTTTCCCAGACCCGGCATCCTCTTTCGGGATATGACCCCCCTGCTGCAGGATCCGGCAGGCTTCCGGGCGGCTATTGAACAGTTGGCCGCCGGCACCACCGGCATGGGATCCCTAGATTATGTGGTCGGCATCGAGTCGCGGGGGTTCATTTTAGGGGCTGCTTTGGCACAACACCTGGGCTTGGGCTTTGTCCCGGTTCGCAAGCCAGGCAAACTGCCGCCGCCGGTGCTCAGCCAGACTTACAGCCTGGAATACGGCCAAGACCAGCTCCAACTGCACGCCCACGCCCTGCGGCCTGGAGAGCGGGTGTTGATCGTGGATGATGTCATTGCCACCGGGGGTACAGCCGCTGCCACCGCCCAATTGGTGGCCCAGAGCGGCGCTGAGGTGGGGGGATTTGCCTTCTTAATCGAGCTGGCCTTTTTGTCCGGCTGCAAGGCTCTTCCCCCTGGGATCCCTGCCCATGTGGTGATGGTAGAGCATGACTCTAGTCAATAATAAGCTCAACTATACTGA
>NZ_JANSIM010000122.1:0-12395 GCF_047502655.1 Synechococcus sp. R5-12
CATACACCATGTGGGGGTATCTGTATCCCGGCACTGACCCTACGTACAGTACGGGGCTTAGCTACCCCCACACCCCCATAAGCTAAGAAGCCACCAGCACATTCAGGATCCCGGTGAGGACGGCGCTGAACAAAGCCAACGTTAGGTAGCGGCCAACAGCCGGGTTGTCACCCAGCAGCCGATCGGAAGCGCTGATGGTGAAAAACAAAGACCAGGCCTGAGTAGCGTTGATGGTCTCAAATTGGTTGAATTCAGCGGTGAAGATCTTAGCCATGACTCAATGCTCCCTACAGCTGTGGGTTCGCACCCCTACCTTAACAAAAGTTAACAGCAGCTGCCACGTTTGCGCGGCTACATCAGGACACCGCCGAACAAGGCTGGAATAGGCAGCGTTTTATGGGAGAGCTGGGTACACAACCCTCGGAGGGATCTGCATCTAGCGTGGATCAGTTGTATGCGACTCCGTATATAGTATTGGGTGATGCGGGATCCCCACCCAAAATAGGGGCTTTGCCCCTCGACAGAGGTCGAGCAGATGTTCTAACCTTGGCTTCTAGGGTGGCCCAAGAGCGCTCTTCAAGATAGGTGTGCCGGGGTGTTGTCAGCGATGGCCAACCGGGATCCTAAGGCTGAGAGTGTGCCGCATCGCTAGCCTAAGCCCTGTTGAGCGGGTTTAATCTAGGCAGCTTTTGATTTGCCCCAGGCTGTTGGTTAGTACTTAGGAAGCTGACCCCATAGCAACCAGAACAAGGCGCGATGCCGGGAGTTGAGATGAGAATGACGCGTTGTAATGTAGTATCGCCTGTGCGCTCCCTCTGCCGCTGTGCAGCTCAGGTGGGCGGCGTAGCCGGGATCCTGATCGGAACAGCTTGGGGGGGTTTGGCTGTGACTCCTGTTTGGGCTCAGGAGAGTGCTCTACTGGCTCAGGCTGCGGCAGGCCCCATGAGCCGGCAAGAGGTGGCGGAGCGGCTAAATCTGGTGCCTGTTTTTGCCATTGTGTCTCAGAACGGCACCCCCGTTGTCGCCAATGTGGAGCGGGATGGCCGCACCATCCAAGTGGTTTCCTTCTGGCTGGATCAGGCCCAGGCCCAACAAATGTTGGAGCAGGTGAAAGCCAGCAACCCCGAGATAGCCAGTCAAGCCCGGGTGGTGCCTCTCTCGCTGGGGTATGCCTACGAAAAATCGGAAGAGGAGCGCGCCAAGAATAGTGACCTGTATTTTGAGGTGGTGCCTCGGGCTTCTGATGTGGAAGCAGCCAAGCAGGTGCTGAAGGAAACCGGTCAAGATGTGCCTGCAGAAGCGATTGGTGTGCCTCTGTTCTATGGCCGCTCCGGAGAGGGGCTGCTGACCATCGAGCAGGATGGCCATGAGGTGGTGCCCTTCTTCTTCGACCGCAACGATTTGCGGAGGGCTTTGGATCGGGCGGCGGCGCAGAACCCGGATGTGGTTGGGAAAACCCAGATTGAAGTGACCTCGCTGGCCATTGTGGTAGAGCGTATGCTGGCCCCCGACGCGCAGGCCGATGTGCAGAAAATTGCCTTTATCCCCTCTCGCTCGGCGCTGGAGTATATCCAATCCCTGGCCCGGCCTGCCAATCCTTCTGCAAGTCCCCAGCCTCAGCGTTAACCTAAGCCCCTGATGGGATCCCCGTCTGCTCTGGTGAAGCGGTTAACAGAGTGGCGTGCCCAAGCCCTGAGGGCGGCAAAAGCGGCTGGGATCCCTGCCGAGGAAGTGGAGATTTTGCTCAAAGAACGGCTGGGGTGGGGGCCATTGGAGCGGTTGATGGGTCGCGCTCCGGCTGGGGAGGGGGATCCCCTGGAGGAGGTGCAGGCCCTTTGGCGGCAAAGGGTGGAAGAGCGCATCCCCCTACAGTACCTGTTGGGCAAAGTTGAGTGGGCGGGCTTGAGCTTGCGGGTGACGCCGGCGGTGCTGATCCCACGCCCGGAGACCGAGCTGCTGGTGGAGCAGGCTTCCCTTTGGCTACAGGCCAATCCTCTGCCGCCGGGATCCTGTTTTGCCGACCTGGGTACAGGCAGCGGGGCGATTGCCATTGCGTTGGCCCATCACCATCCCCAGTTGCGGCTTCTGGCCGTGGATTCCAGCCCAGAGGCATTGGCTGTTGCGGCAGACAATGTGGTAGCCCACCATCTGCAGGAGCGGGTGAACTTGCTGCTGGGATCCTGGTTTGTACCTTTGGATCCCTGGCGAGGACGGCTGCGCGGCCTGGTTTCCAACCCTCCCTACATTCCCTCTGCTGAGCTGGCCTCGCTCATGCCAGAGGTGCGACTGCACGAGCCACGACAGGCTCTGGATGGCGGAGAAGATGGCCTAGCCCACTTGCGGCTGTTGATTCAAGCAGCACCGGATTACTTGGCCCCGAACTCCTTTTGGGCGGTGGAAGTGATGCGAGGCCAAGCCCCTTGGGTGGCGGAGCAGTTGCAAGCTAGAGGCTGCTATCGGCAGATCCAAGTTCACCGAGATCTGGCCGGGGTTGAACGGGTGGTCAGCGCCCACTTCGTCGGATAGAAAAGGGTAGGATCCCATAAGACAGGGTATTGCCGCAGCCCGATTGCCTCAGCGGGACGTAGTCCTCGCTGTCCAAAACTCAAAGATCCAAACCCAAGGATCTGAACCTCGACGGGATCCCCCGTCTTTCCTTCGGAGCACCTCTTGAGGAAACCCTTGCCTGCAGCCAAACCCGATCCACTCCCCCAGCAGGCTGCCTCTGCCGACAAGCAAGAGGCTGTGGATTGGCAATTTGCTTTTGAACGCTCTGAGGTGATGCGGGCCTTTCAACAAGAGTTGCTCGTCAGCATCGGCCATGAGCTGCGCAATCCCCTCAGCAGCCAGATGGGATCCCTGCAGTTGGTGCTGTCAGATCTGTGTGATTCCCCCGAAGAGGAGCGGGAATACCTTCAAAGTGCCAAAGAGGCGGTGGAGCGCCTGATCAAGCTGCTTGAGGAATACACCCGCCTGGCTCGCCATGACCTGCCCATCCAACCTCTGCGACCGGAACCGACCCGACTACGCCCCCTCCTGCAGGATGTGTACAGCCTAACTCGCCTACAGGCCCAGGATCAGGGCATTCGCTACGAATGGCCGGTTCTACAACCAGCCCCAGCCTCTGAGGTGCCCCTTCTCCCCGATAGCCTCACCGTTTGGGCGGATCCCCACGGCTTGGTGCAGGCGCTGCTGGGAGTGTGTCGCTGGGGCATCCGCACCCTACGCTACGGTTCGATGGCTTTGCACCCCTATCCCACCGCAGAAGAAGAGGGGCGACTGTGCCTGGGGTGGAACCTTGAGGGGCGATGCCATGTGCCCATTCAAACAGAGGGCTGTGCCGTCTGGCGGGTAAGCGAGCGGCTCCTGAGAGAAATGGGAGGCCAGCTGGAACTCTGTGAAAGTGGACTCTACCGGGTTGGCATCAAGGTAACCCTGCGCCTTGCACAGTGAATCTCAGAGCAGGGGGGCTTGGGTTTAGCGGCTTCGCAGACCCGGCCAGTTGGCATCTGCCTTCTCGATCAACCCGGGGATGTCGCGCTCCCAGTTGCGCTGTACCCGCCGGTTGGCGTTCAGGTATAGCTTGTCATCGACGATTTTCCAGGCAAAGGGATCCACCGGGTAAAGGTAGTTGTGGGCCACGGCCCAGGCACAAAACCCGCCGTACTGGGGGGCAAAGCGCTCTGGGTTGTTGCGAAACCGCTCTCGATTGTCGGCGCTGGCAAACCTCCAGGTTACCCCTCCCCACTCCCATTCATACTCTGGGGATCCCTTGACCGGCTTGCCGTCGATGAAATAAGCCACCGGGTCATAGCCCCGCAGGGCCAGGCCATCCGTTGCAAAAAAGGGGCCCGGGGATCCCTCCTCGGCAGCCCCAACAACCTGTCCTTGGGCTGGGAGAGACAGGAGCCAAGCTGGGTGAGAAGCAACAGCCCCAACCATCAGCAGCAGCGGGATCAAAGCCCAACGATTTTTGACCATCACGACCTCCCAAGTCCTCAATCGAAAATCGAAATGAGCAAGAAAGCCTTACTCTTCCCCTTCAGGTTCCAAAAGACATCTGACAAAAGACATCTGAGGAGATGCTGGCTTCCGGGGACTGGGAACAGTTTGGCCACAGCGAGGAGATTTGCCTGTGATTTGGATCTCGGAGATCTAAAAAAGCTCAACCTTCTCGGCGCAGGGCCAATTCGGCCCGATCCAGTTGCATCAGCACCCGCTCCACCTTTTCGGGGTTGAGAGGTCGACTGGAAGTGCGGTACTGGGAGGCCAGCGTGTTAAACACCGTGCGCAAAGTGGTAAAAGACTGCAGCTTATCGTAGCGATGGCCGTGGTAGCGCCCAGAAAACTCCTGGATGGCTTGCATGGCTTCCGCTCGCGCCTCTTCCGGGTTCATCAGGGGATCCCCTTCTGAAAGGACGGTGCGTAGGGTTTGGATCAGGGTCATGCTGTCTTCGTAATACTTGCCGGTGAGACGGGCAGCCTGAGCAACTGAGCTCGCTGAGCCCAGCAAAAGGGCTACAGACAGGAGCAGGCTGACAAGACGCAGAAAAAAAGTTTTGAGCATGGGGAACCTAATGTAACTTACTTTTAAGCATAAGCCACAGCAACACCAGAGGAGTCACCCAAAAGATGCTGTTCACCCCCTTCAGCGACTTTCTGCAGAAGCTGGGCCAGTACGGATCCCATTGGACAATGCTGGCCCTGATCTTGGGGTTTGCCTGTGCTCACAGCGGACTGGCCTACTTGCGACCCTGGGGGGAAAGCCGGCTGGGATCCCGTCTGTACCGCATCTTCTTTGCTCTGGTGAGCCTCAGTTTGGCACCGCTGTTGCTCATCTATTTTTTCAACCACCGCTACGACGGGGTGATTCTCTGGGATCTCCAAGCCGTCCCGGGCATTCGCACCACCGTTGCTCTTTTGTCTGCCCTCTCTTTTTTCTTTTTGTATCCGGCCACCTTCAACTTGCTGGAGATCGCCGCCATTCGCAAGCCGGAGATCCACCTGTTTGAAACCGGGATCATCCGCATCACCCGTCATCCGCAAATGGTGGGCCAGGTGATCTGGTGTGTAGCCCATACCCTTTGGATTGGCTCCAGCTTTATGGCGGTGACCTCGCTTGGGCTCATTGCCTACCACCTGTTTGCGGTTTGGCACGGGGATCACCGCCTGGAGCGGAAATACGGGCAGGCCTTCCGCGATCTCAAGGCGCGCACCTCCGTGATCCCCGGCTTGGCCATTCTGCAGAAGCGACAGCAACTGCGCCCCCAAGAGTTTTTTCGCTGGGCCTATCTGGGGGTGTTCAGCTTTGTAGTGATTCTTTACGCCTTCCATCCACAAATGGTTTCTGCAGCCAGCCAAGTTGCCTGGTAGCATGATCCCAAAGAACTTCTTTAGTTTGGGAGTGATGGCCTTGCAAGTTGCTTTAGATGCTTTTAATCAAGAACTTTTGACAAGTGATGGGTTGGTTTTGGTGGATTTCGGCGCCCCTTGGTGTGGCCTGTGTCGCTTCATTCAGCCGATTACCGACCGTCTCGTAGCCGAGTGGGGAGGTGCGGTCAAAGTACTGCGGGTGAATGTAGACGACAATTTTTGGCTGCCGCGCCGCTATCGGGTGCGCTCTTTGCCAACCCTAATTTTGTTTGAGAAAGGTCAAGAAGTGCAAAGGCTGGAGCACTTCGCCAATCGCGATGAGGTGATCCGCCGCTGCGAGCAGTTGTTTCTTGACCACCTGCGCTACCTGGGTTCGGGAGCCTGCTCATCCTCGCTTGAGCCCCAAGCTCCGCCGCCGGGCGTGTAGAGGGTGATTACATCGCCCGCTTTTAGGGGTCGGCTGATTTTGCCGGGTAGGGGATCCCCGTTGAGGAGGTTGATCCCCACTTGGCCTGGCCCGCCTCCCTGTTCTCCTTGGGGGGCATAGTGGCGCCGCTCGGTGAGCAGGGAGAGGGTGCAATCCTGCAAAGTCTGGATGGAGCGGATTAGCCCCCAGCCGCCCCGCTGTTGGCCATGGCCGCCGGAATCCTGGCGTAGCTCGTAGCGCAGTACCCGCAGGGGATACTCCAGCTCCAGAGCCTCGATGGGGGTGTTGAGGGTATTGCTCATGCCCACATGCACTCCGTCCAAACCCGGTCGTTGCCGGCTGGCCCCCTGACCACCTCCCAGGGTTTCGTAGTAGGTGAAGTGGCGGTTGCCCAGCACACAGTTGTTCATGGTGCCCTGCCCCTGAGCGATGCTCCGCAATCCGGCCACGGGAGCCAGAGCTTTGAACACCACATCGGCAATGCGCTGCGAGGTTTCCACATTGCCCGCCACCACTGCTGCCGGAAACTGGGCATTCACCAAGCAGCCGGGCGGCGCCACGATCTCGATGGGATCCTCCAAGCCGACATTGCTGGGGGCCGTGGGATCCAACAGACAGCGCAGGGCAAACAACACCGCCGAGCGGGTGACGGCCAGGGGCGCGTTCAGGTTTCCCGCCATGGCCGGAGCAGTGCCGGTGAAGTCCACCCGCAGCTTCTCGCCCTCTACTTCCACCTGCACCCGAATCTCAAGGGGCGCGGGCGGATCCCCGTAGCCCTCCAACCAATCCTCAGCCGTGTAGATCCCATCGGGCAGAGCCTGAATTTGCGCCCGCATCCGCCGGCGGCTGTACTCGATGACCCCTGCGATCAACTGCCAAGCTTCCTCTTCTCCAAAGCGGGCCAGCAACTCCCGAAACCGGCTCATCCCCACTGCGCTGGCCCCCACCTGGGCCTGCAGATCCCCCCGCCGCTGCTCGGCATTGCGCACATTGGCCAGGATTAGGCGCAGCAGATCCTCCTGCCAGTACAACTCTCCTTCTAGAGAGAGCCCAGCCAGCCGTACCGGCGGGATCACCAGCCCCTCTTGCCAAAGTTCTGTGGAGTCGGCGGGCATGGAGCCAGGGCGCATCCCTCCAATATCAGCGTGATGAGCACGGTTCACAGCATAGGCGCAAATCCGGTCGGGATCCCTCCAGCCGGGAATGGCCGCGACCACCGTAACGTCCGGCAGATGGGATCCCCCCTGGTAGGGATCGTTGAGGAGAAACACATCTCCGGGTCGCGGGTTGGCTGCCACCACCGCCCGCACCGCCTCCGAGAGGGCTCCCAGATGTACCGGGATGTGGGCTGCCTGGGCAATACAGGCCCCTTGCGCGTCAAACAGAGCTGTGGAGCAATCCCGCCGTTCCTTGATGTTGGCCGAGTATGAACCGCGGATGAGGCGCGCCCCCATCTCTTCGGCAATCCCCGCCAGAGCGTTGGCCATGACCTGCAACCGGATGGGATTGGAGACAGGATAGTTGCTATCCATATCCCTCAAAGCCTACGCCCCAGCCAAACGGCCACCCTGCGGATCCCTTGCCAGAACTGCAAACGACGTTGCCAGCGGGCAAGGGTATGGCGATTCTCGCGCAGACGATCCCGCAGACGCAGCAACTCAGCGGGAGTGGGAGCCAAGGCCTGTTGAGCTGCTTCTCGCCAATCGGCCATGGCCTGCTCTGTGACCCCAAGAGCCGAGCGCAGCTTCAAAATGACAGGAATGAGAGCAACCAGGGCCAAAAACAGCAAGCCGTTGAGGCCGCAAACTGCCCAGACAGCCCATCCCGAACTCCAATTGGCATTCACAGAGAGCTCCGGGTAGGGATCCCGACAAGGCTCACTGCTGCTGCAGCATCAAGGGGCGCAACACCCGGCCATCCCCCACCACAACCACCGTTGACAGCACCTGCTCACCACGGCGGAAGGTAATCGGCACCGATTGGCCTACCGGGGTATTTTGGATGATCTGCTGCACATGTTGCACGGAGGTGACCCGCTGCCCATCCACGCCAATCAAAATATCGCCCTGGGCCAGACCGGCTCGTTGAGCAGGACCATCCTGGAGCAAGCCGACCACCTGCACCCCCTGAACTCGAAGTGCGGGGCCGAACAGACGACGGCTGATGGCGCTCTGGGCTTGCTCGCCGTTCACCGTTTCAATGGCAACTCCAATGAAGCCGTTGCCGACAGCATAGGAGGCAGGCGACCACTGGACCCCGAAGCTGTTGGCGTCGCTGCTGACCTGAACCGTGGAGCTGTAGGGATTGTAAGCTTCACCCCCAACCGAGCCGCAGGGGTAGGCCACAACTGCATCTGCCAGCAAGAAGGAGATGGGCAGGGCTAGGGCAAGCTTGAACAGATGGGTTGGTTTCTGCATGGTTCGACCCTGGAAACGGTGAAGTAGAAATGAGCTTGAATCCGCGAAGCACTTGGGTGGATGCACCAGCCAGGTGTGGGCAGCTTGCACCGCCCCTCCCTCAGTGATAAACCCAAAATCGCCAACTGTCGATAGGCTTGGCCGTGCTTCTGGGCTGGATCCCAAGGTTTTGCCGGCCTTCCTGTAGCAATTCTTCAAGGTCTTGGGATCCCTGGCAGCACTGGGTTGGCTCGGCGGGGCTCACAAACCGGCAAAGCGATCGGTGGCTTCCAGGAGGGCGGTGCGGATTCCGGGCTCGGTGATGGAATGGCCAGCATCGGGGATCATCCGAAACTCTGCTTCTGGCCAAGCCTGATGCAGCTCCCAAGCAGAGATGGGCGGGCACACCACGTCGTAGCGCCCCTGGACGATCACCGCCGGCAGATGCCGCAGCCGTCCCACCCCCCTGAGGAGCTGATCCTCCGGATCCAAAAAACCGCCGTGGACAAAGTAATGGCACTCAATGCGGGCAAAGGCCTCGGCAAACTCTCCCCGACCAAAGCGCTCGATGAGCTCTGGGCTGGGGATCAACTTGCTGGTGCTGGCCTCCCAGACGGACCAGGCGCGAGCTGCCCTCAGCCGTACCTGGGGATCTGGGTCGTTTAGGCGGCGGTGGTAGGCTGCCAGCAGGTCATCCCGCTCTTCGGGAGGGATCGGCTCCAGGTAATGTTCCCAAGCGTCGGGGAAAAAGTAGCCGGCCCCCGACTGGTAAAACCAGCGGAGCTCAAAAGGGCGCAAGAGAAAAATGCCCCGCAAGACAAACCCTAGGCAGGATTGGGGGTGGGTTTGCCCATAGGCCAGGGCAAGGGCACTGCCCCAGCTGCCCCCGAACACAAACCAGCGATCAATGCCCAGATGCTGGCGCAACTTCTCGATATCCGCCACCAGATCCCAGGTGGTGTTCTCCCGCAGCTCGGCATAGGGGCGACTTTTCCCGCAGCCCCGCTGATCGAACAGCACCACCCGCCAGCGGCTGGGATCGAAATACTGCCGGTAGATGGGATCGATCCCGCCTCCAGGCCCCCCGTGCAAAAACACCACCGGCTTGCCTGCCGGGTTGCCGCACTGCTCGTAGTACAGGGTGTGGAGGGAGGAAACCGCCAGAAAGCCTTGATCGTAGGGCTCGATGGGGGGATAGAGATCGCGCGACATAACTTGAAGCTCTGCTGGTCATCACTCTCAGGGTCTGCGCAGGGCAATGGTGGCCTTGGGCGGGATCCCTTCCTGAAAGGTCTCGCCATCGGCAGCCAGGATGACAAATTGCAGCTCCTGACCCGGCTGGGCGCCCAAATTGCTCCAGGGGATGGCCACCTCCAAACAGGCATCCACCACCGCCTTCACTTGATGGCCGATGGCGTGCCAGGTGTGGTACTCCCCTGCTTGCAAGAGCTGAGCTTGCACCTCCGCCGGATGCTGGCCGGTGCCGGGAGGCGGCAGTGACAACCGCAACAGGTGGCGGTAGTGGTAGTTGAGAGGGGCTTCTGCCGGCAATCCCTGCAGGGGAATGGGGCTGTTGACGGTGACACGGTTGGGATAGAACCACAGCACCAGCAATTGCCTGGGCCGCTGCACCACCGAGTTAAAATCCAGCCGCAGATAGAGGTTGAAGTGATCGAACCCGTACCAGAGGCGACGAACAATGCTGTTGCGGTGCATGGTGCCTCGGGCCGCTCCAATCTCCACCCGCCCGGCTTGGCTCCACTCCCGTTCTGCCGGACGACCGTTGATGGCCGGGTGGATGAACCCCTGCGGCAGGCGATCCCCTAGGCCGTCATGATCCTCCAGGGGAAATTGCAGCACGGTCGGCACCGCCTCTCCCAAAGCAGTGTAGAGCGCCTGCAGGTGCTCCCGAAACAACTGGTCGAAAACGGCATCATGGGCGGAGGAGTGGCCTGCCCCAAACCACCAGAACCAATCGGATCCCTCGGCGGCCCAGAGGGCTTCCCAGGCTTGGGGATTGGCGCGGGGATGATCCTGAATCACCTGGCGGGCCTGAGCCAAGAGCTCCCAAGCGCGGTTTTTGACGGGATCCCCAATCCAGGTGGTGAAGTCCGCCTCGATCCAGGAGCCACTGTGCAGCTGCTCTGCCGGCAAAAACTCAGTGGGAGGAAACTGATCCAGAAACTCGGAGACCGTCACCAAGCGCAGCGCCGGGTGCTGGCTGAGGCGGGTATAGAGGT
This sequence comes from Synechococcus sp. R5-12, assembly GCF_047502655.1. NCBI lineage: Bacteria > Bacillati > Cyanobacteriota > Cyanophyceae > Synechococcales > Synechococcaceae > Synechococcus > Synechococcus sp. R5-12. The sequence continues at coordinate 10,437 of NZ_JANSIM010000122.1, forward strand.
TTTCCAAGAAGGGCCGGCCATCTTGGGGGTAGTACTCCCAGCAGTTTTCCCCATCCAGAGCGATGGTCACCAGCCAGGGCTGCTCCTGGGGCAGGCGGTTGCGGATGCTCTCCAGATGGCCGATGAGATCTTTGGCGGCAGCATCGGCGGGCATGGCGCTGTAGCTGAAGCCGATCAAATCCGAAAGGCGGTGATCCCGAAAGACGATGGCCAGATCCCCCCGCTCGGTTTCCAGGCGGTAGGGGCGGTAGAGCTTCTCCGGCTCCAGAATGTGGCCCTGCCCATCGCGGTGAAACGGTTGACCCAGGCTCCACCCCAAAACCCCTTCGTCGGAGATGATCCACTCAAAGCCCTGTTTTTGCACAATCGGCACAATGGCAGGGCTTACGGATTGCTCGGAAGGCCACAGGCCCCGCGGCTCGCGGCCAAAGCGCTCCCGATAGATCTGCTTAGCCCGCTCCAGTTGGCTGTGGACATCCTGCTCCCAGTGAAAGGGGTAGCGAGGCAAAGGCAACCCTGGCCGAGCCACCCGTGCCGAGCGCTCGCTCACCAACAGGGGCAAGATGGGGTGGGTATAGGGGCTGGTGGTCAGCTCCAGTTGGCCGTTGCTCTGCAGTTTGGCGTGCTGGGGCAAGATGGCGCCGAGGATCTGTTGTTGCTTGGCGTAGATCCGCTGCCGATCCGCCAGGGTAAAACCGGATCCCATTTTGATCCAGCCCTCAATCTCAGGATCCTCCTGAAAGAGAGGATCAAACCAAGACAGGTTGTGCCAGGCCAGCAGATCCCCGAAGTCCTGCGGAGTCCAGTACTGCAGACACCAGTTCACCCCCTGAGATTCCCGTTGGTTGTAGAGCTGCCGGTAACGGGGGTAGGGCTCGATCATGGTGGGGTAGTGGCTGTCGAAAAAACGCTCGACCACAAAGCGCAGTTGATCGGGGCCGAGCTTTTCGACAGGGGATAGGGTCAGTTCCAGGTAAGGATCAAAAGCCGAGCCGGCCACATACTCTTCGATCTGTAGAATCAGGGAGGGCACCAGGTTAATCGTTTGGTGCAAGCGGGGATAGCGCTCCAGCAGCAAGACCAAGTCCAGGTAATCTTTGATCCCGTGTAGGCGCACCCAAGGCATGCGATATTTACCCGCCACCGGACTTTTGTAGAGGGGTTGGTGTTGGTGCCAAACCAGGGCGACGTGCAGCGGGTAAGTCATGGGCGGTACGGGATCCAACCATCACCCGGATACTAGCCCATCTGTCTGGCTCGCGATCGTAAGAAACTCTTGAATGTCTGAGCGCTGCCGGTGTCGATGGCGGTGGGGAAAAGCTTGCCATTCGGCAGATTCCTCAGGAGAATGGCGGCAAAAGGAAGAGCTGAGCCATGACTGCCGCTACCCACCTTCTGGAACAGTCGATCGTTGTCTTTTCCCAAAACTATTTGCCCATCAGCCGGGTCAATATCAAGCGGGCAATCGTGCTGCTGCTAACAGGCAAAGCCGAACCGCTCTCGATGATGCATGTGCCGGTGTGGAAGGTGCGCTCCCCCAGCCAGGTCATTGAAGTGCCCGAACATATTCGCCTGACCATCAAGGGCAAAGAGCGCGCTTGGCGCGTGCCCCCTGTGAATCGGCGGGAGGTTTTGCGGCGGGATCACCACACCTGCCAGTATTGTGGCAGCACCCACAATCTGACCTTGGATCATGTCGTGCCCCTCTCCAAAGGGGGATCCCACAGTTGGGACAATGTGGTGACGGCTTGCGAACGCTGCAATCAACGCAAGGGCAACCGCACCCCTGAAGAAGCCAACATGCCCCTGCGCAGCAAACCCCGTGCCCCTCTCCACCCGACGGTGGCTTTTGCAGAACAGTTTTGGCGCGAACACCAAAGTCGGCAAGAGTGACATCCTCCCGGCGCTCATCCTATGGACAGAGCGCGGGCCACCCTTCCCGTCAGCAGGACGGAGTCC
>NZ_JANSIM010000123.1:0-3755 GCF_047502655.1 Synechococcus sp. R5-12
ATTTACGTGGAGTTTACTTCTGAGCAAGACCGCAAGCAGATTGACCAGATGTTGGATCCCTCTCATCTCCTCTGGCAGGGGGAGATTTCTCAAGGTAACTACGGCTGTCTCTGTTACCTGAGCAGAGCTTACGTTTAGGTAAAGTAGCTGAACAAAGTAAAAAAATGAGCCACGGAGCGGAACAAATACGACTCTCTCTCAGATCTAAGCTTCCTCTTTAGGTCTACCTGCATGTTATCTTGCCTGTAAAGTCATCTTATCCCCAACTGAACTGACTATAACTGGAAAAAACTATACTGGGCAGACAAGTCAGGAGAATTTCTAGCCATCTTGTAGTAGATGTCAGACTGGATACTTACAAACAAACTTCTAGCCGGGATCCAAGCCCAGCAAGCAGGAGATTTGCGACAAGCAGAAGCCATTTACTCCGAGATCTTGGCGGAGTTTCCTGAGCAAGCCGACGCTTTGCACCTGCTGGGAACGGTTGCCCAGACCAAGGGGGATTTGGAATGGGCAGCTGCGCTAATTGCCGAGGCTATTGAGTTAAATCCTTGCGTAGCTCTTTATCATCACAACTTAGGCGTGGTCTACGAGTCTTCGGGCCAATGGGAGAAAGCCTTATCCTGCTACCAGCAGAGCTTAAACCTCAATCCCGATGCCACTCTTTCCGCCTTTCAAGCTGGCAAGATCCTCGTTGACTTACGTCGCTGCGAAGAGGCGATCCCCCTGCTCAATTCCCTGTTGGTAAACTCGGATCGAGCAGCAGGGATCCCTTTGGAAGAGGTGCATCTGAATCTGGCTATCGCCTACCGAGATCAACGAGAACACGCTATTGCCTTGGATCACCTGGAGAAAGCATTGGCTTTGGATCCCCAGTTAGAACAGGCTCGTTGGTTTTATCATCTCTACTTGCCGGCAGTCTATCAGAGTGAGGAAGAGCTCAACTCCTTTCGTGCTCGCTTTGTTGAGCACCTGGATCGTCTTACTGAGGAAACTCCCCTAAAAACGGAGGAGCAACGTCGCAGAGCGCTGTGGGGGTCAGGACTGGGAACCAATCACTACCTACAGTACCAAGGCTACAACGACCTGGATTTGCAGAAAAAATATGCCCAGTTTGTTCAACGCATAGTCAACGCCTGTTATCCCGATTGGAGATATCTTCCTTGCCAATCCCAACCAGGGGATCCCCTCCGAGTTGGGTTTGCCTCAGCTTCCATGCGAGCTTGCTCTTACAGCCGCTTATCTCTGGGTTGGGTTAAGTACCTAAATGCTAATTGGATTGATGGACAGGCTAACTCGGAGCGAAAGTTTCAAGTCTTCGCCTATCACTTGGATCCCAGAACCGATTTCATGACAGACCGGTATCGTCAATATGCCGATGTGTTTCGACACATTCCCAGCAGCCTCGAGGATGCAGCCCGACAAATCCTGCAGGATCAGCTAGATATTTTGGTGTATTTGGAGATCGGCCTTTCACCTCTTATTCTGCAACTGGCTTCCCTGCGACTGGCACCGATACAGTGCTCCACTTGGGCTCATCCTGTAACTTCTGGACTTTCTACGATTGACTATTTCCTCTCCAGCGATTTAATGGAGCCAGAGGATGCTCAAGAACATTATAGTGAAACCCTGATTCGTTTACCTCATTTGGGCACTTGCTTCGAAAAGCCGGTTTTGCCTCAGCAAAAGCGCTATCGTGAGGATTTCGGCCTGCGCAGAAACGCAGTGGTTTACCTAGCTTGTCAATACTTGGGTAAATATCTGCCCCAATATGACTATCTTTTTGCCGCTATTGCTCAGCGAGTGCCCAACGCTCAGTTTGTCTTCTTGGCTCTGCCCAATGCTGCTATTGCCCGACAATTTCGGGAACGGCTCACCCGGGCTTTTTCTTTGTATGGCCTCAATGTAGAAGACCACTGCCTGATCCTGCCCGGATTGGATTATCAAGACTACTTGGATCTCAACCGCTGTGCCGATCTTATGTTAGATTCCTATGGCTGGTCAGGTGGGATCACCACCTTAGAGGCCGTTGCGGTCGGATTGCCTGTGATCACTTGCCCTGGAAAGCTGATGCGGGGGCGGCATACCTATGCCATTCTCAAAAGAATGGAGCTGGACAGCTTAATTGCCTCGGATCTGAAAAGCTATGAGGATTTGGCCGTAAAACTGGGATCCGATTCTGAGTTTCGCTACCACATGGCTGAGGAGGTTCGGCAGCGATGCCACCTACTCTTCGAAGATCGAGAATGTGTGGCAGCCCTAGCTCATTTCTTTCTCACCCTCACCAAGAAGCCCGACGCCAGTAGTGGTTAGCCCACTGCGAAAAAGGGTTTTGCTCTGGATCCCTTCCTGAGGACAAAATTGGCTCAACGGCCCCACTACGCCCTTGAAGCTCCCTTCTCGAGGTCAACAGCGGAACAGCCCCCCCAGGCCGGTGCAAGCCTAAACGTGGGAAAATCCTGTCAGTGATCTGCATTTTGCTGAGAATTGCTCAGAGCATCGTAATCTAGAGGAACATTGACATCCGGTGTCCGGAGGAGTGCTTATGCCAGGGCCAGCATCGAATGCTTCTAGAGCTCCGCAGGGATCCCTGCAGAGGGTTTTCTTGGGCCTTTTGGCCTCAGCTGCGGTTTTGGCAGGCTGTGGAGGAAGTGGAGGGAGTACAATACCGCCTCTGGTGAATGTCTGTGAACAAGCCTTCAGTCCAGGCCTTTTTGCATCGATTGGTCTGCGCCGACAGGGGGATAGGCGCAGTGGAACCTTGGGGCCGAATAGCCTTTTGGAGTTTTATTTTGATGAGGAGGGCAATTTTCGAAATGCCCGGGAATTCCCACCCCCTCCCGGCACGTTTACCTTTTATTCAGATGGGTTTCTTTACTTTCCCTCTGCAGCCAACGTTACGGGGGTTACGATCCGGCTGACCAGCCAGGTTTTTGATCCGCTGTTGGCCATCGGCAGCTTTGACAGCAACCGGAGATTCGATCCTGACGTTTTTGTAAATGATGATGCTGCCCCTGGCAACTTTACCACCTCTCAGCTAACCATCCCCGTGCGGCAAGACCGCTGCTACTTGCTCCAGGTGCAAAGCTACTGGGCGCAAAATGCCTCTCCAGCCGCTGGGCCGGGCAGCCCTGGGCGAGGCCCTTACACCATCGAAGTTGTGAGCGAAAGCTTTGCTGCTCCTCCTCCACCGCCTCAACGGCAACAGAAACCGGACGATAGGGAAGACGGCGGCGGCGGAGACCGAGGGGGGGGTGTCGGCCTCTAGCTCTGGCGGGTGAGCTTGATGGCAAAGTCAGCGCTGCCACAGGTGGCTCTGCCGCGAATCACGCGCCCGTCAGGGCTGACCGTGCCACTCCAAGCAACGGTTGGGGTGCCACTACCCGCTGCCTTACCGCTGACAGAAAGTTGGCTGCCGATAAGCTGGCCGCTGCGCTCAGAAAAGCTGGGGGAGGAAACGCTGATCTGGTTGCCCTCCTGACGAATGGAGACGGTTTCCTGGACGCCAGCCGCAACATTGACCTTGCACAGGGATCCCTGCCAGATAAAAGATCCTCCCTCGTAAAGCCACTCGCCGCTGAGGGCCAGCTCTGCCGCAGGTGTTGGCGTTGCCGGGGCAGGTGTGGCAGTGGGAGTGGGGGATGGAGTTGGGGTGGGGGTAGGAGTGCGGGGGACAAGTGGGGTGAACCGGGGGATAGGGGTGAGCGTCGGTGTCGGAGTGGGTGTTGGTGCTGGAGTCGGGGTGGGTGTCGGTC
>NZ_JANSIM010000124.1:0-991 GCF_047502655.1 Synechococcus sp. R5-12
GAACAGTGATGTTCAGCAGTGTTCAGCGTAAATGTATCAGACACTCCAAGTCCGTTCAAAAAATGCGGGCTAACTGCTTGCAGGCAACTCTAATTTTCTCCAAGCTACCGGGATTGACCAAGCCGTAGTAGTCAAATCCATAAACTTTCCCAGTTTGGACGGCTTGCAACCGATTCCAAAAGGGGCGGGAACGGAAAAACGCCAAGGGATCCGCCGCCTCCGGGTTGACCACCAGCAGAACTTCTGGGTTGGCTTCCAGGATGCGCTCTGCCGAAAGGGTGACGTAGCCCCGAAAAGGCCCTTGGCTTTGCAAGGTAGCGGTGAGATTGTCCGCGCCAAAGCGTTCCAGCAGATCCCCGGCCCAGCTTTGTCGGTTGGGAGAAAGAATCGGCTGGGTGCCCACCAAAAGCAAGGTTTTGGGTCGAACGCGGGGCAGTTCCTGGGGCAAAAGGGATCCATACTGCCGCAGCAAGGGATCGGGATCCGCCCCCAAAGCAGCAGCCAGGGTGGCAATCGTCTCTTCCAAAGCAGCCCAACTGTCCACGCGGGTGAGGTAGGTGGGGATCCCCAGCTCCTGCAGCCGTTCTGCCAGAGCCTCGTGAAAGCCACTGGCCCCCACCACCCAGTCCGGTTGTAGGGCCACAAGCTGCTCCAGGTTGGGTTGGTTGCCCAGCCCCAGGCGGGTCAAGCCTTGGAAGCGGGGATCCTCCTCCAACAAACGACCGGCAGGGATCCCCACCAACCTATCGGGGGCCAAGCGATAGAGGATATCGGCAGTCAAGGTGGTGAGGCTGGCTACCCGACGAAAAGGACTCTGTCTCGCTGACAGGAGTGGCTCCTGAGGGATCCGACCTTGGGCTTGGGCCAAACGCCCCATTCCCCAGGCCCCCACGCTGGCCAGACCAAAGGCGAACAGTTGACGGCGAGAAAGACGAGACAGCATAGACAATCTGATACATTTACGCTGAACACTGCTGAACATCACTGTTCA
>NZ_JANSIM010000125.1:0-4277 GCF_047502655.1 Synechococcus sp. R5-12
GCGTGGTAGGAATCTCCGGCCTTCAGGCCGGGGAGGATGTCAATGCTTGTTTCCCGTACTGCTCAGCCACAGCCTCTGGCCGTTCCTGGAACGCACTACGCGCCCACCAGTAGCAAGCGCACCGTCTTGGCATGTAGCTGGCGCTGCTTTCTGACCGCTATCTTGGAGGTCTGAAACTTGAGCAGCAAGACAATAAACCAAGACAATAAACAATGTCAAATAATGTCAAAGAAAATGTCAAAGAATAAATGTCAAAGTTGTCCACCCAGAACCTGGCCGCCTTGGCGCTCATCCCTCAAGTCTTGAATGGGTCAACGCAAACAATGACTGCCACTTTCTGGTTTGGTACGGGACTGCCTTCGCCCAATCTGGTAGAGAAGGCAAGATGTGGTGAGTAGCTACTTGCATCCAGGTGGACGCTCGCCTTCTAAAGACTTCAGAAAATCTAGGGTGCGGTTATAAACAAACCGAGCTGTTCCCAACCACTGCTGCAGCGTCTGTCGCTGTTGTGCTGTCGGATACATCTCGTCCCCCAATCTTTTTGCCGGCGCCGGAGATGGAAACTTGCCGGTTGTCTCACCGCCATTTGGAATGGCCAACTGCAAGCCCAAAATCTGGGGGCGCGCAGGGAGGCCGAGACCTCCCTGCTTGTATACTTCTCTTGCGGCTGAGCTGAGCTCGAGGCCAAGCATGATCCCACCGCAAACTGCTATTCCCCAAGGGGCTGAGATCCTCTGCATCGGCACAGAATTGCTTTTGGGAGAGATCACCAATACCAATGCCCAGTACTTGGCAGCCGAGTTGGCGCAACTGGGGATCCCTCACTATTACCAAACGGTGGTGGGGGATAACGAGGCCCGCATTCACCACGCGCTGGAGGTGGCCTGTGGTCGTTCCAGCTTGATTCTGATCACCGGGGGCTTGGGGCCGACACCGGACGATCTTACCCATGAGGCGCTGGCTTCCTTTTTTGGGGCGGAGATGGTGGAGCACCCCCAAGTGTGGGAAGAGATCCTGCAAAAGTACGGGCAGCGGGGCCTTGTGCCCTCGCCGAGCAATCGCAAGCAGGCTTTTCTGCCCCGGGGAGCGACGGTGTTGCCCAACCCGCTTGGCAGCGCCTGTGGCCTCATCTGGCAGCCCCGGCCCGACCTGCACATTCTCACCTTCCCTGGGGTGCCGCGGGAGATGCAACACATGTGGCGGGAGACCGCCGTGCCTTATCTGCGCTCCATCGGCTGGGGAAAAGAGGTGTTCTACAGCCGGGTACTGCGCTATTGGGGCATTCCCGAATCGACGCTGGCCGAACGGCTGGGATCCCTGTTGGCGGGGGAAAACCCTACGGTGGCTCCCTACGCCAGCCAGGGGGAGGTACGCCTGCGGGTTACCGGACGTGCTCCCAGTCGTGAAGAGGCCCAAGCCTTGATCGCCCCGGTGGTGGAGCAGATTTTACAGATTTCTGGAGAAGACTACTTCGGCAGCGATGACGCCACCTTGGCCGGTGTGGTGGGGGAGCTGTTGCTGCAACGGGGTCAAACTCTGGCGGTGGCAGAATCCTGCACCGGCGGGCTGCTGGGGCAGTTGGTGACCGGGATCCCGGGCAGCTCCCGCTATTTTGTGGGGGGGATCGTGGCCTACGACAACCGCATCAAGGAACAGCTTTTGGGGGTGAAGCCGGAAACCCTACGGCAGCAAGGGGCTGTCAGCGAGCCGGTGGCCGCCCAAATGGCGCTGGGGGCCAAGCAAGTCCTGGGCTCCAACTGGGCCTTGAGCATCACCGGCATTGCCGGGCCAGAGGGAGGCACCGCCACCAAGCCAGTCGGTCTTGTGTATCTGGGTTTGGCGGATCCGCAAGGGAAGGTGGAAGTACACGAGTACCGGTTTGGCAGCCTGCGCGGCAGAGAGGGGGTGCGTTGGTGGAGCGCCCAGACGGCTCTGGATCGCTTGCGGCGGCGCTTGCTCTGCTACCCCCTTTAGGGGGGATCCGGTCTCTCGGGGTTGGATCCCTGAGTAAGCTGGGGGAGCAGATGGATCCAACCGATCTCCAGAAGCAGACCCTACCAGGCAAGGAGCAAGCCGATGATCCCCGATGCCGTCCAGGCGGGCAAGGAAGCCCTGCGGCAGGGCCGCCTTCAAGAGGCCATCCAACTTTTTGAAGGCTACCTGGCCCAATCCCGTCAGCAGGACAAAGCATTAGGGATCCCGGCAGACTCATCTGACGGCGAAGCCCTGGAAGCCCAAATGAACCTGGTGCGGGCCTACCACCAGTTGGGCCAGACGGAGAAGGCACGGTCCCTCTGCCTAGAGCTGCTGCAACACCCCAACCCCCAGGCGCAAGGCTGGGCCAAGAAGATCTTGCTTCGCCTGCCCACTGCAACAGAGTCCCTGGCTGCTCCGTCCGCCAAACCTGTCGAACCGCGTTCTGCTCCCCCAGAGGAGCCGTCTCCTGGAGCGGGATCCCTGTCCACCCGTCAACGGGCCGCCCAACTGGGTATGAAGATCCCCCTGCCGGAGCGGGCCGGCCCCCTGCATTGGGCCAAGTGGGGATCCCTGGGGGTGGGCATTGTCTTCCTTTGGTGGCTGAGCTTTGTGTTGGTAGGCAGCCATCTGGATTTTGGCCGGCTGAGTTTTCCGCGGCAGCTTTGGTTTTTGCAGGGGTTGCTGCCCTGGCTGCGCAATGGCCTGCGGTGGTTGGTGGCCGGCAGCCTGGCGGTCAACTTTGGAGTAGGCCTTCTCTTTTTTGCCCCCTGGCTGATGGATCAGCTCCACCAACGGCTGCACAAGTTGCGTTGGGCCAGGCTTGGCGAAATCGAACGCCACAGCCCCGAAACGGCGCGCCTGCTGCAGCGCATCTGTGCCCAAAACCAGCTAAAACAGCCCCGACTGGGGGTGATCCCGGATGCTGGGCCGCTGGCCTTTGTTTACGGCACTTTTTCTGATGGCTGCCGCATTGTGGTCACCCAAGCCCTGTTGGAGCAGCTTGCTGAGGATGAAATTGCCGCAGTCTACGCCCAAGCCCTGGGGCGAATTGTTAATGGAGATATCCTGGTCATGACCCTGCTGGGATCCCCGATTCAACTGGTTTACCTGGCCCTAGAGCAGGTGAGCCAACTGGGAAGCAAACGGCGGGATCTCATCGGGCATGTGGCCCCGCTGCTCTACCTCATCTACACGGTGCTCTCCTACCCGCTGTTTTTCCTCTCCCGCCTGGGCACCTACCATGCCGACCATTTTGCCGTACAGGCGACTGGCAACCCGAACGGGCTGATTGCTGCTCTGCTCAAATCGGCTGCTGGCCTGCAGGAGGCCCACAAAAACGACCGCCGACCTTCCTCGCTGTTGCACTGCACCCGCCTGTTCAGCTTTTTGGACTTCAAAACCATCGCCGCTGCCAGTGCTGCCGCCCGCCTCCAGGATCCCTCCCAAGCTGGCCAAGTCTTTCTTTGGGATCAAATCAACCCTTGGGCCCGCTGGATGCAGGTCAATTCCAGCCATCCGCTGCCGGGGCACCGCTTCAAGGTCTTGGCGGGATATGGAGAGCGGCTGCGCCTCCTGCCGGAGCTGAGCCTGGGATCCGGGTCCAAATTGGATGTGGCCCGCCTGCAAAGCCGGTTTTGGCTGGATCTGGCCATCTACGCAGCCGAAGTGGTCGGGATCCTCATTGGCTGGCTGGTGGGGCTGATCCTCTACCTGCTGCTGCAAAACCGTCTCGATCCCAAGGTGATCGCGGCAGCAGCGGTGGTGGGCTACGGGGTGGGCTTGTGGGCCAAAGCGGGGTTGATGTACGGGGGATCCCTGCCGGCAAGGCCGACGGATGTGCTCAGCTTGCTGGCGGATCCCGACGCGGATCCCCGCCGCGGACAATGGGTGGAGCTGGAGGGGGAGTTGGTGGGACTGGGCCCCTCCGGCTATCAACTGGGGGCAGAGCTGAAGCTGCAAGAGGCCACAGGGCTGATCCCGGTGCGCTTTACTTCCCCTTTGGGGCCGGTGGGCAATGTCTTTTCCGGCCTGAAGCGGATCCGCGCCCTGGTGGGCCGGCGCGTCAAAGTGGTGGGCTGGTTCCGCCGCGGCAATACTGCTTGGGTGGATCTGGCCTACGTCCAGGTGGGATCCAATAAGCTGCACAGCCGACCGCGCCTCTGGCTGGTTGTGTTCGGCTTGGGAGTCATCCTGCTGGGGATTTGGGGGGCGTTCTATTTCCCCAACTTGGCCTCTTACCTGCGGCGGTGGTGAGCCAGGCTGATACATTTACGCTGAACACTGCTGAACATCACTGTTCA
>NZ_JANSIM010000126.1:0-10418 GCF_047502655.1 Synechococcus sp. R5-12
TTGAACAGTGATGTTCAGCAGTGTTCAGCGTAAATGTATCAGTTTGGAATAGTCACCACCTCTAGCTCGGAAGTCCATCGTTGCCTTTCACCAGCCCTGCCCGAACGGCATCCAAAAACTGACGGGCAGTGCGACCGGAAAAGCCGTTTTGCTGTTGGGCCCAGATTAAGGCCTGGCGGCGCAGGGCATCCAGAGATTGGGTGAAACCCAGCCGCTGGGCCAAGTGTTCTACGGTTGCCAGGTAATCTCCCTGGGTGAAGGGGGTGAAGGTGAGGGTGAGGCCGAAGCGATCCCGCAGCGACAGCTTTTCCTGGACCGTATCCCAGGCGTGGACTTCTTGATCTTGGGGATTGGGACGATCGCCAAAAAACTCGCGGATGAGATGGCGGCGGTTGCTGGTGGCATAAAGGCGCACGTTGGGGGGCGGCGCAACGAGATCCCCCTCCAGGAGCACCTTGAGCTGCTTGAACTCGGTTTCCTCTGCCTCAAAGGAGAGATCGTCCACAAACAAGATGAAAGGCAACACCTGCGCCCGCAGCTCTGCCAAAATCTCCGGCAACTGAATCAAGTCTGTTCGCCTCAGCTCCAATAGGCGCAGCCCCTGCAGGCCGTAGCGGCGCAACAAGGCCTTCACCAGGGAAGACTTGCCCGTACCCCGCGCCCCGTAGAGCAACACATGCAAAGCCGGATCCCCCCGCAGCAGGGCTTCGGTGTTGGCCGCCAACTGCTGTTTCTGCCGTTCGTAGCCGTAGATCTCCTCCCAGTCAGACAGATCGGGAGCAGGGATCCCTTCTAGCCCTGCTGGCCCCCAGCGAAAGGCCCAGTAGCGACCACAGAGCCCTACCCCCCTTTGGCGGTAGTGGGCAATTAAGGTCTCCAAGCTCTGGCCCCAATCGGCAAAAGAGCGGGGATCCCAGCCGAAGCTGCTGTTGTTTTCATCCGGCCAGGGGATCCCCAACCCCAACGCCTGCATCTGCTCGGCAATGGTCTCCTGACTGTCCGCTAGGGTTTGCAGACAGCGCAGGTCGTGGCGGGCAGCCTGCATCAGAGGCTCTGGGATCTCTTGGGATCGCAGCGCCGCGCGGGAAAAGGGGTTATCTGCCCAGCGGATCTCCCGGATCAGCCATTGCCGCCAGCTCAGGCCCTGCCGGGCCAACTGCTCAAACCAGCGCCCGTAGGCCGCCCAGCAAGGCAAGGGATCCCCTGTCATCAACTGCTGGATCAGCTCCTGCCAGGCTAGGGCTAGGGGGTGGGTGCAGATGTCCCGGAATACCAGCAGCTTGGCCGCTGCTTCTGCTGCTTCTTGGAGGGGGGTCATCGCTTGAAGCCGCTCTAACTTGGCGTTGCTTATCCGCTCCCTAGGGGAGGAGACTGGGGGTAGTTGCGTTAACAACACGGAGCGCTTGAGTTACCTGGCATTGTCCCGCCGGCCCAGTTCATAGAGGCCTCCGCCGACGCAGGCGATCAGGCCGCAGGAGACGACCCAGCTTTTGCCCAAGGAGATCTCCGTCAGGGCTACCACCAAGCCTGCTGCCAGCAAAAAGGGAAGGGTGCTCAGCAAGGAAGCCAAAGCTCCACTGGGATCCCATAGCAATTGCTTTTCCCAGCTCTCCTGCAGCTTTTGATGCAGCGGCGAAAACCCCCACATTAGCCCTAAGCCCCACAGAGCCGTGGCGGCCCATAAAGAGGGGCGAAGCATCTCCCAGCCCACAAGTCCAACCCCAACGGGATCCACCGGTCAACTCCCAACCCTGCCTTTCTAGGCTAGCGGGATTGGGCCCAATCGGTGGCGGTAATGGTGGTGCCAGGAAATTGAATGGGGTTGCCCAAGCTCTGGATTTGGGCCTGGAGAGCTGGCAACAGCCGCAAATCCAAAAGCGGCTCCTCCACGATCTCCGCCGGGATCAGATCCCGTTCTAGGGCAAAGTGGGCCGTGTGGCCGGCGGCGGTGCCAATGGCCCATTCCACCGGATGCACCCGGTAGGAGGCACTGGCAATGCGGCTGGTGGCGATATTTTTGTTGCCGGCTAGCAGATTGTCAATGCGCTGGGGGATCAGCGCCCGCAGGGGGATCTGGTAAGGGTAGCTGGGGGCCTGCGCGTCTTTGTTGTTGCTGGGGGGCAGGGAAAAACCCGGCAGCAGGCAATCGTGAAAGTCGATGGGGTACTGGCCCACCCCCACTGAGTCGTAGAAGATAAAGGGGCGACCACGATTCAACTCCGATTCCCGTGTGGTGATGTCCGACTCGTAGATGGTAAATCCTTCTGGGTAGGAGAGGCTGGGCCGACCAATGATGCGCCGCGACTCGCGGATATAAGGGTACTTGGAGAGGCCGCTGGCAGTTCCCATGGGGGTATTGGGCCCCCGTAGGTAGGCATAGCGCAAGTAGAAGTCTTTTTGAAAGTTGGGATCCTCCTGTTGCAGGAGAAAATCCGTCCTTCCCGCCACCAGCCAGTAGAAAAAGCCCTTAGCATGCTGCTCAGCTCGCCGCAGGGCTTCCACCCGCAGGCCCCCCATCCAGCCGCCCGGCTGCAGTTGGCCTGAGGCCTGCAGTTGCTCGTGGGTAAGGATGAGGTTCATCTCCGGCCCTGTGATGCGCCAGTCGTTGCCCCAAGTCCAGTTTTGCATTGACTGATCCCCCACCCGGATGGCCTCTTCCCCAAAGCCGAACACCTGTCCCCGGATGCGGCGGTAGGTGAAGATCAGCGCAAAGTTGAAGCGAGGGTGTTCGTAACTGTAGTAGGGGCCGTGCAGTGGGTCATTGTAGAACTCGGGCTTGATGGGGACTTGGGGCACAGCAGAGCGCTCCAGGACAAAGGTGTAGGTGAAGCCCTGGGTACAGTAGGGATCCACATAGGGCTTGGAGCTGGGTTCCCAGCGGCTTTGGCCATCAGTTCCCAGGCGGTAGGGCACCCGCGCCAAGGGCAGCAGCTCGCCGGTTTCGGTGGCATCGATCACCACCCAGGGCAGGGTTTTCCCCTGGCGTTCTGGCGGCGGCTCAAAGCGCAGGATCTCCTTGTCCCAGTCCTCGGTGGGCTCCAGGCGGTAAAAGTCCAGGAGATAGGTGGACAAATCCCCCCGCTGCTCCGGCTCCACGCCGGCGTGTTTGGGGATGTTGCGGATGGCCTGCACACTGCGGATCTGAGAGTCTTTGATCTCCAAATCCTTCACTACCGTCTCGGTGAACAGCCGCAACTGCCCCGACTGCAGATAGGGATCCAACATCTCCCGAATCACCTGGTGGCCCACCTGAGGGGAAAAGCAGAGCACGCTCACCCAGCATTTGCCCGGATTGGGATCCCCGCCGTATTTTTCCCGTACCCGCTGGCGAAACTCGCTGTAGCCTTTGGGGAAGATGTCATTTTCTCGTTGCAGGGGTCGCTCGTCCAAAGCGGAGACTCCCTGGGCGCTCACCTGCCCCCCGATCCAATCGGTGATCTCCGTCATGCACACCTGCCGGCCCAGTTGCAGCGCGTCATAGGCCGCCGCCACCCCCCCCAGCCCGCCCCCCGCGATGAAAATCTCACAGGGGATCCGGGTTTCCGGCAGGGGCGCCGTCGAGGGTTGGGCCAGGCCCGCTCCCGCCCCGAGGATCCCTACTCCCAACGCCACACCGCTCCACCCCAGAAGGTTGACCTGAAGTTTCATCGAATGACCTCTCCACACCCACGCTACAGCTTGGCCTTTTGGACTTTCCGGCAACCTCTATCATGGGAGAAAGCCTTGGGGATGCTCATGCCGGATTCCACCTTTGTCATCACCACCCCCATCTACTACGTCAACGCCGCTCCCCACATCGGCAGCGCCTACACCACCCTGGTGGCGGATGCCATTGCCCGTTACCATCGCCTGCGGGGCAAGGATGTGCTGATGGTGACGGGAACCGACGAGCACGGCCAGAAGATCCAGCGCACCGCCGAAGAGCGCGGCATTCCCCCTCAGCAGCACTGTGACGAGATTGCGGCTCAGTTTGCCCAGCTTTGGCAGTTGCTAGACATCCGCTACGACCGCTTTATCCGCACCACCAACCCTCGCCACAAAGCCATTGTGCGGGAGTTTTTTCAGCGGGTTTGGGATCAGGGGGATATTTTCGTTGGGCGGCAGCAGGGTTGGTACTGTGTGGCCTGCGAAGAGTTCAAAGACGAGGCCGAGCTGCTAGAGGGAGGATTTTGCCCCCTGCACCCCACCAAGAAGGTGGAGTGGAAAGACGAGGAAAACTACTTTTTTCGCCTCTCCCGCTACCAGGAAAAGCTGGAAGCCCTCTATGCCGAGCACCCGGAGTTTATCCAGCCAGAAAGCCGCCGCAATGAGGTGATTAACTTTGTCAAGCAGGGCCTGCGGGACTTTTCCATCTCTCGCCCTAGTGTCTCCTGGGGGATCCCTTTTCCGGCGGATCCCGGCCAAACCCTCTACGTCTGGTTTGACGCCCTGATCAACTACATCAGTGCCGCTCTGGATCCTGACGACGAGCCCACCTTGGCAAATGCCCTACGCCGCTACTGGCCTGCGGATGTGCACCTGGTGGGCAAGGACATCGTCCGCTTTCATGCCATCTACTGGCCGGCTATGCTCATGTCGGCCGGTCTGCCTCTGCCCAAACAAATCTTTGGCCACGGCTTTCTCACCAAAGATGGCCTCAAGATGAGCAAAAGCCTGGGGAACACGGTGGATCCCTTTGAGCTGGTGCGCCAGTACGGCGCCGATGCCGTGCGCTACTACTTTCTGACGGAAATCGAGCTGGGCAAGGATGGCGATTTCAGCGAGGGCCGCTTCGTTGACGTGCTCAACGCCGATCTGGCCAACGATCTGGGCAATCTGCTCAACCGCACCCTCACCATGCTCAAGAAATATCAACCGGACTACCGCATTCCCGCCGTCGGGATCCCGGCTGACCACCCTCTCAAAACCTTGGCCGAGACCCTTGCCCCTCTGGTGGCCGCGGCCTACGAGGGGATGGATCCCGGCTCTGCCGCCCGCAAGGCCCTCAGCTTGGCCCAGGCCAGCAACAAATACCTAGATGAGCAGGCCCCTTGGACGCTGCACAAACAAGGGCAGGGGGAACGGGTGGCCCAGATCCTCTATGCCGTTCTGGAAAGCGTGCGCTGGGTGGCAGTGCTGCTCTCGCCCCTCATTCCCGCTCTCAGCCTCAAGATCCTGCAGCAACTGGGGTTCTCCCTCACCGACACCCTGCAACTGCGCTGGGATCCCGATGCGACTTGGGGCCAGCTTCCCCCCGGGCAAGAGCCCCAGCCTCCTACGCCTGTCTTTCAGAAGATCCTGAGGAACGCCTAGGGATTGGCGATGTCCGGTCGGGAAGATTGGGCAGCGGCTTGGGATCCCTCTGGTGTGGCTCCGCCGGCAAAAGGGCGAACATCCCCCAGGGGAATGGTTGAGGAAGCGACGGGGAAAGCACGGTTGGACGGGTCGGATGGGCGCAGCCGCGGGTTATGAATCGCGCCAGTGGTGGGGGGCACTTCGCCGGACAGCGTCTGCCAGGCTGCCCGTACCCCTGCCCAAAAGCTGCGGATATTGACTTGGGCGCCCTGGGCTTGGGTGCGTGCTCCTTCGATGGAGCGGTTGACCTGCTTCACCACTTGCCCAGCCCCTTTCACCCCTTCGTCGAGGCTGTCGGCAATCTCGCTCACTTCCAGGCTGGTCAGGCGCAGGGCCTCCAGCGTGGGCGGCAATTCCCGCAGCAGCGTGTCGAAAAAGCGCTCCACGCTCTGGGCAGCTCGACCCAGTTGAATGACGGCGGGCAGCAGGGTCAGGATCACCGCCAAAATGCCCACTGCCACCAGACCTACCGAGAGGCCCAGCCAAAATACCGGATCGGTCATCGCGCTTCTTCCTGTCGATCTTGGGCTTCTAAGTTCGCTTCTTCCCTGGCCAGGACGCTGCGGTTTTGGGCTTGGCTCAGTTCTTGTCGCTTTTGCAGCATCGCCTCTTTGCCCACCGCCACCGCCTGTTGCAGCCTCAGCAGGGCCTCGTCCAGACTTTTTTGGGCGGAGTCGAGCAGCTTTTCCGATTGGTACTGCAGGCTGCTGGTCACATCTTCTGCTACCTCTGGCAGGGCCTCTGCCGATTTCTTCAGCAGTCGCCGCGTTTCCCGTCCGCTGCGGGGAGCCAAGAGCAGGCCAATGGCGGTGCCCACAGCAGTTCCCAGCAACAGCCCACCGATAAACGCACCAGTCCGGTTTTCAGCCATGCTTTGCCAGAGTTGAGTTGGATACGGGTGGCCCCGAAACTAGACTACCTCAAGATCTCTCTAGATCTCTGGGCTCTCTGCTTTCGCCGACCGCCCCTAGAGAATCCGCAGGGGATCCACATCCAGGCTGACGCGGATCCCTTGGGGGGGATGGCCAATTGCGGCCTGGATCTGGGCAGCCAGCTTCGGGCGATCCCAATCTTGGTCGGGCAGTTGCTTCAGCAGGATCTGCCAGCGGTAGCGTCCGGCAACCCGCTCCACCTGAGCTGGCCCCGGCCCCAACACCTCTGCTGGGATCCCCTGTAGGCGTTCGGCCACCCGATGGCAGTAGCGCTCCAGGGCTTCCAGGCGGGTGCTGCTCAAGCGGATCAAAATCAAGGCTCGATGGGGAGGATAGCCCCCCTCTTGCCGTTGTTGCAGTTCTGCCCGCAAGAAGCCCTCGTAATCTTGGGCCAGCACCGCCCTCAAAATTGGGTGCTCCGGCAGATAGGTCTGGATAATCGCCTGTCCTGGCAGGGATCCCCGGCCCGAGCGCCCCGCCACTTGGGTGAGCAGTTGAAAGCTGCGCTCGCCGGCGCGATAGTCGGCTTGGTGCAACAGCCCATCGGCGGCCATCACGCCCACCAAGGTTACCTGGGGTATGTCCAGCCCTTTGGTGAGCATTTGCGTGCCCACCAGCACCTGGGCCTTGCCGCTGCGAAACTGCTCCAGCAAATCGCGATGGGATCCCTTGCGGCGGGTGGCGTCGCTGTCGTAGCGCAAAATCGAGAGCTGGGGCCAATGCTGGTGCAGCACTTCCACCACTTTTTGGGTGCCGGTGCCGAAGTGCTTCAGGTAGGGGGATCCACAGGCGGGGCAGCGCTGCGGATGGGGTTGGCGGGCGCCGCAGTAGTGGCAGCGCAGTTCCTGCCCGCCGAGATGGGCCAGATGAAAGGTGAGAGAAACATCACAATGCTCGCAGGTGAGGACAAACCCGCAGCTCCGGCACAAGACGAAGGTGCTGTGGCCGCGGCGGGGGACAAAGAGAATGGCCTGTTCCCCTCTGTCCAGCGTCTGCTGCAGGGCCTGGTGTAGACGGCGGCTGAGGATGCTGCGGTTGCCGGCTTGGAGCTCCTGGCGCATGTCCACCAGCTCCAGTTGGGGCAGGGTGGCCGGGATCCCAGCTTGGGGGATGCGCTGCGGCAGGGCCAGCCGGATCCACCGCTGCGGATCCTGCAGATGGGCGGCATAGGTTTCCACCGCTGGGGTTGCACTGCCCAGGACCAGGGGACAACCGGCCAGCTCGGCCCGCCACTCGGCCACCTGACGGGCGTGGTAGCAGGGCTGGGGCTGATCCTGCTTGAAGCTGTCGTCGTGCTCTTCGTCCAAGACGATCAGGCCCAGCTTGGACAAGGGGGCAAACACCGCCGAGCGGGTGCCGATCACCACTTGGGGGGTGGAGGACAGCATCTGCCGCCAGGTGTCGTAGCGCTCGCCTTCCGAGAGGCCGCTGTGGTAGGCCCACACCTGGGATCCCAGCCGCGCCCGAAACCGATCCATCAGTTGCGGGGTAAGGCCGATCTCGGGCACCAGCACCAGCGCCGACCGTCCTTGCTGCAGCACCTGGGCGATCACCTGCAGGTACACTTCCGTTTTCCCAGAACCAGTGACCCCGTGCAGTAAAAACCGCTGGAACCGGCCCAAAGCTTGCCGGATCGCCTCTACCGCCTGGGCCTGGGCGGCCGTCAAGGGCTTGGGCGGATCCCGCCACCCCGGCGGGCTGGCATCTCCCAGCCGCAGCAGTGGGCGCTCGTAGAGGTGGACACGGCCTTTGCGGGCCAACCCCTGCAGAACCGCTCGGCTCACTCCTGCCAGGCGCTCCCACTCGGCGAGCAGCAGCTCTCCCCCCTTCTGCTTGAGGATCTGCAGCGCCTTCTGCTGAGGGAGGCTCAGCCCCTCTGGGGAGTCGTCGGCCAGACTGGCGGCCAGCTGGGTTTTCACCCTGCCCCCCTGTTGCTCCTGCCAAAAGCTCTCCACCCAACCCCGTCGCTGCAGTTCCCGCAGGGCGAGGGCGGCAGTGGGCACCTGCTGTTGCACATAGCGCCAAGACAGCTCTCCCCCTTTGGCCTGAAGCAGCTGCAGCAGGGTTTGGGCAGCCGGCGAACATTCCTCCCCTTCGGCAGGGAGCCTGAGCAAGCGGACACGCCGCTGAGAACGGCTGAGCAAGCCGGGGGGCAATACCGTGCGCACCACCTGGGCCAGAGGGGTGAGGTAATAGTCGGCCACCCGCTGCAGCAGGGGCCAGAATTCTTTGGGCAGGATCCCTTTGGCCACCACCGCCTCGATCTCCCGCACCGACTGCGGATCCACCCCTGCCGGCAGCTCGGAGCGCCAACCCAAGGCCACTGCCCCCGCCATTTGCTGACCAAAGGGTACGCTGAGCAGGTCGCCCGCTTCTGGCGCGGATCCCTCTGGCACCCGATAGGTAAAGCAGCCCCCCAAATGGGGATGATCCACCCACACTTCCAGCCAGCGGGGAGGAACAGGCTGCAACACGGGATCCCTCACGGACGGGGCAGAAACCTCGGCAGATCGACCGCCCGCTTGCTTGCCCGAGACGGTAGAGGTTGGGCCAGGGGCTGAATTGTAGGCTTGGCAGCAGGGGTTGGAGACAGAGCCTGGCCAAGGGACTCTGTTCGCGTGAGGGCGCTGGAGGTATCGGCCCGAGGTGGGACATCCAAGCCTTTGCGTTCCAAAGCCGCCTTCAAGCTCAGCACATGCATCTGCTGCTGCTCGTATTTTTCTCGGAGAGAGCGGTTTTCTTCCCACAGGGCAGCACGCTCCCCTTGCAGGGCTTTGATCTGCTCTGCTTGCTTCTCCAGTTGCGTGGACAAGGTTGCAATTTCTTCTTGCAGATGGAGAATGGTTGCCTGCGCAGAGCGCAACTGTGGCTGCCAGTCGGGTTGGGCGGCCAACTGCTCCAAGGCAGCCTGCAACTGCCGCTCCATGGCGGAGAGATGCTGCTGGGCTTGGGCGTACTGTTCCTGCAGATGGCGGTGCTCTTGCTGCCAACGGGTAACTTCCGCCTGGGCTTGAGAGAGGGCCACTTGCAGCGCTTCGGCCTGGGCCTGCCACTGCTGTTGAAGCTGTTGCTGCGCCAGGGATCCCTGGCGCAGATGCTCCTGCTGAGCTTGCAAAGCCGCCAATTGAGCTTGGGCTTCGGCCAGGGCTGCTTCTAGCTCTTGCCGTTGTTCCCGCCAGCGCTGCTCGGCCTCGGCTTCCGTCTCGGCATAGCCCGCCAAACGGGCCTCGAGGTGTTCCCGTTGCTCCTGCCAGGCTGCCTGTTGGTCGCTGTACAAAGCCCGCAGGCTGCTCAGCTCCGCCTGAGTTTCGGCAATTTGAGTGCGGGCCAGAGAAAGCTCTGCCTTAAAGCGTTGCAGCATTTCCACCCGCTTTTCCGCCACATCCTGGGCTTCCAGCAGAGAGGCCTGCAGCTCCTGCTGGCGCTGTTCCCATTGACGGCGCTCCTGAGCGTGGGCCAAGCGTAGCTGCTCAATCTGCTCCTGCAGGGCCTCGATATCCTGCCGCTGCCGTTCATTTAAGCGTTGCCGAGCAGCAAGCTGAGCTTCCTGATCCGAGATCTGGACTTTCTGAGCCGCCAAAGTCTGCTGCAACTGTTGCAAGAGATGCTCCCGCTCCTGCAGCGCCTTCTCTTGTTCGGCCACCTTCTGGTGCAAAGCCTGCAGTTGTTCCTGAAGAACTCGCCGCTCTTGGAGCTCGGCTTCGGCTTTGAGCAGACGGCTCTCCAAGGGCTGTTGCTGCCTCAGGGCCAAATGGCGCTCCGTGCTGGGATCCGGTTCGGATGCTGAACAGCCCGCATGAGTCTCTGAAAGGATGGGATCCGAGTCACCTGAAGAGGGAGCACGCATAGATTGAAGGAGAGATGAAGAAGCGGGAGCAAATGATAAAGTTCCCTGCAGTATAGAGAGATTTTTGGGCGGGTTCAAGCCAGAAGGGTGATCTTGTAAAATCTCCTGCTGCTCCGCACGGCGCGGAGTGCTATCGGCCTGTTTTGGCCGCGCTCTTGCTTCTGAGGTTCCCAAATCCCCGGACTGGGCAGAAGGGCTTGGCTTACTTTTTTTCGGCCGCGAGGCCCGATCCCGACCGGAAGAGGTCTCCCCTTGCTTGGGCGTGCTGATACATTTACGCTGAACACTGCTGAACATCACTGTTC
>NZ_JANSIM010000127.1:0-6612 GCF_047502655.1 Synechococcus sp. R5-12
GCGTGGTAGGAATCTCCAGCCTTCAGGCCGGGGAGGATGTCAAAAGACCTCAGCTGCCCAACACTGTGCAGCTGACAAAAAATACAGTTCTCTTGGGAGAGGAGCCGAAGGTGGTGGCGTTGGCGGCGCGGAGCGCTTGGGAGCGGATCCACCGGTTGGGAAAGGGGCGGCAAATGCTAACGTCAGAGTAGGGATCTTTCCGCTGGGCAAGGGATCCCGTTACCCTGGTTTTTGGCTTTTTCCCCAAGATCTGGATGTTGAGAGCTGGAATTGTCGGCCTGCCCAACGTAGGCAAATCTACCTTGTTCAACGCCCTCTGTGAAAATGCCAAAGCCGAGGCGGCCAACTTTCCCTTCTGCACCATTGAGCCGAATGTGGGGCGGGTGGCGGTGCCCGACGAGCGCTTGCAGGTGCTGGCCAAGATCAGCGGTTCTGCCGAGATCATCCCCAGCCAAATCGAGTTTGTGGATATTGCCGGGCTGGTGGCTGGAGCCAGCAAGGGGGAGGGTCTGGGCAACCAGTTTCTCTCCCACATTCGCCAGGTGGACGCCGTGGTGCACGTGGTGCGCTGCTTCCAAGACGAGAACATTGTGCATGTGGCGGGTTCGGTGGATCCCTTGCGGGATATCGGGGTGATCAACTTGGAGCTAGCCTTGGCGGATTTGGCCCAGATCGAGCGGCGCATAGAGCGGGTGCGCAAGCAGGCAAAGTCCGACAAAACCGCCCAACTGGAGTTGCAGGCTCTGGAACAATTACAGGCTGCCTTGGACGAGGGCAAGCCGGCTCGCCTGGTACCCCTCAGCCCAGAAGAAGAGCAGTTGATCAAAGGGTTGGGGCTGCTCACCCGCAAAAAAGTCATCTACGCCGCCAATGTGGCGGAAACGGATCTGGCCAGCGGCAATGCCTGGGTGGAGCAGGTGCGGCAATTTGCCGAGGCGGAAGGGGCAGGTGTGGTGGTGGTCTCAGCCCAGGTGGAGGCGGAACTGGTGGAGCTGCCCCCCGACGAGCGACAGGCCTATCTGGATTCGTTAGGGGTAAAAGAGGGCGGGCTGAAATCTCTCATCCGAGCCACCTACGAGCTGTTGGGCTTGCGCACCTACTTTACCTCTGGCCCCAAAGAAACCCGCGCTTGGACGATTCCAGTCGGCGCCACAGCCCCTCAGGCAGCCGGGGTGATCCACTCCGATTTTGAGCGGGGCTTCATCCGGGCCGAGACGGTGGCCTATGCCGATCTGGTGGCGGCGGGATCCCTGAATGCCGCCAAAGAAAAGGGCCTGCTGCGCAGCGAAGGCAAAGACTACGTCGTCCAGGAAGGGGACGTGATGCACTTCCGCTTCAATGTCTAGTTCCCTATCCTCCTGCATCTCTCAGGCAAGCTGGGTTTTCTCAGAAACTGAAGACTTGCTCCCTGTCTTTAGGCAAAAAGACTTAACCCGCCCTGGACAAGGGATCCCAGCGCAGCTCCGGCTGGGTCTGAGAGGGGGCCTTTTCCTAAGAAAACGGTTGACGCTGTAACGAAACATCACAATAATTGGACTAGATAAACAAATGTTTTAGGGATGTATTGATGGATCTGCTGCAATACGGCCCGATGGCCTGGGTTTACATGGCGATCTTTGCCTCTATCATTTGGTGTATTTGGGGTCGTTCGGAAGACGACATCATGTTCTAGCCAGAGCGGGAGAGCTTCCTCTGTCGGCGGGGGCCATTCCTTGCGCTTGAGCCGGCAGGGGCAGCCTTTCACCAATCGTGGCTCTGTAAGGACGTTGTAAAAAATTTTGTAGAATCCTGTTGGGCTTGCGCCAGCCTTGGGATTGACGGCAATACCATCCTAGGCAGTGGGAGACTTTTCCCCCTGCTTTTGCAACACGGCAGCCTGCAGCGGTTATGGGTGTTACCAGCTTGATCTCCCGACGTCCTCTGCCTGGGGCAGAACAGACGCCAGAGGGCTACCGTCTTTCTTGGCGGGGCGTTGGGGTGATGGGGGTGCTAAACGTTACCCCCGACAGCTTCAGCGATGGCGGCCTGTGGGGATCTGCAGAAGCGGCTGTGCAGGCAGCCAAAGCCATGGCAGCGGCAGGGGCCTTGATCGTGGATATTGGCGGCGAGTCCACCCGTCCGGGAGCGGAGCCGGTATCGGTGGAGGTGGAATGCGACCGAGTCTTGCCCGTGATCCGGGCCCTGGAAGGATCCGGGATCCCCATCAGCGTCGATACGCGCAGAACGGAGGTGGCGGCTGCGGCTTTGGCTGCCGGGGCGCACATCATCAACGATGTCAGCGGGCTGCGGGATCCCCAAATGATACAGGTCTGTGCCGAAAAGGGGGTGCCGGCGGTGATCATGCACATGCGGGGAGAACCGCGCACCATGCAGCAGCAGACCGACTATGCTGACCTGGAGGGGGAGGTTTTCGGTTTTCTCAGGGAACAGGCAGAGCGGGCCCTGGCAGCGGGCGTGCCCAGCGTTGTTTTGGATCCGGGCTTGGGCTTTGCCAAAACTGCTGAGCAGAATGTAACCCTGCTCAAAGCCCTACCGCGGCTGGTGGCCTACGGCTACCCAGTTTTGGTGGGGGCATCCCGCAAAAGTTTTGTGGGCAAGCTTTCCGGCATTGCCGTGCCCAGCGAGCGAGACAGCGCCAGCGTGGCCGTGCACCTGTTTGCAGCCAGCCGGGGGGCTGCCCTGGTACGGGTTCACAACGTGCCGGCTCATGTTTCCGCCCTTGCCACTTGGGAAGCTCTGCACCATGACGCAGGGTAGGCTGGTGCTGCAGGGCCTCGTCTTTCATGCCTATCACGGCCACTGCCCGGAGGAAGCGGTTTTGGGTGGGCGTTTTGTGGTGGACGTGGAGATGCGGCTTTCCCTAGCCGAGATCCAAGATGACCTCTCGCGCACGGTGGACTACGCCCAGGTGTACGAGAGGGTGCGGCAGGAGGTGACCGGCCAGCGCCGCCGCTTGATCGAGACCTTGGCAGACCAGATTGCAGAGTGGCTGTGGCAGAGCTATCCCCAGCTGGAGGCCCTGACCGTGCGGGTTCACAAGCCCCAAGCTCCCCTGCCGGGGCTGTTCGATGATGTTTACGTAGAGATCGACCGTCGCCGATCTGTATGAATCCCGACCTGGCCTACATTGCCCTGGGAAGCAACTTGGGGGATCCGCTGCAGCAGTTGCGCCTGGCTGTGCAGAAGCTGCCCCAGCTGGGAGAGGTGGCGGCCCGTTCCAGTCTCTACCGCAGCCCAGCCCAAGGGGGGCCACCCGGACAGCCTGATTACCTCAATGCAGTGGTGGCGTTGGATCCCTTTCCCCCCTACCGGTCTCCCCTGGAGTTGCTCGGGGCGCTGCTGGCCATCGAGCAGGAGGCAGGACGGGTGCGGCGCATCCGCTGGGAGGCCAGAACCCTGGATTTGGATCTGCTGGCCATGGGCAGCCGCATCCTGAACAGCCCTGAGCTGACGTTGCCCCACCCCCGCATGATGGAACGTGCTTTTGTCTTAGCTCCCTTGGGGGAGATCGCTCCCGACTGGCGTCACCCTGAGACCGGTGTGGGGGTCAAAGAGGCACTCATCAGTTTGGATCAGTCCTGGCTGGAGCGCACAACCCTCGGCTGGGAGTAAGAAAGAGTTTGGTAAGCTGGTTAGGGATTTCGGCAAAAGGGATCCCATGGACAGCCTCCAACTCTGGCAGCGCTACTGCGATTGGCTTTACTACCATCCCGGCCTGGAGATTTTCGTCGATATCAGCCGCATCCGTTTCACTCCCCCTCAGGTGGAAGCGCTACGGCCTCGCTTTGCCCAGGCTTTTGCCGATATGCAGGCTTTGGAGGCAGGAGCCATTGCCAACCCCGACGAAGGCCGCCAGGTGGGCCACTATTGGCTGCGGGCGCCCGAGCTGGCTCCCACCCCTGAAATCCGGCAGGCCATTCAGGATTCCATTGAGCGAGTGGAAACCTTTGCCGAAAAGATCCATCGCGGAACCATCCCGGCCAGCGGGGGGGGACGGTTCACCGAGCTGCTCTGCATCGGCATTGGCGGCTCAGCTCTGGGGCCGCAATTTGTGGCGGAGGCCCTGGCTCCGCTGCACCCCCCCCTGAACATCCACTTCATCGACAACACGGATCCCGACGGGTTTGACCGGGTGCTGGGGCGGCTGGCAGACCAACTGGGGCAAACGCTGGTGATCACCACCTCCAAATCCGGCGGCACCCCAGAGCCCCGCAATGGCTTGGTGGAGGTGAAGCTGGCCTACCAAAAAGCCGGGATCCCTTTTTCTGCCCATGCGGTGGCCATCACCGGCCCCGGCAGCCAATTGGAGCAGCAGGCGCGGCAGGAGGGGTGGTTGGAGGTCTTCCCCATCTTCGACTGGGTGGGGGGGCGCACCTCCGAAACGTCCCCGGTGGGCCTGTTGCCGGCAGCGTTGCAGGGCATTGATATCCGGGCTTTGCTGGCCGGGGCAGCCACCATGGATGAGGCCACCCGCCTGCCCCACCTGGAGCGCAATCCCGCCGCTCTACTGGCCATGGCCTGGTACATCGTCGGTCAAGGGCAAGGGCGCAAGGACATGGTGGTTTTGCCCTACAAGGATCGCCTGCTGCTGTTTAGCCGTTACTTACAACAGTTGGTGATGGAATCCCTGGGCAAATCCCACGATCTAAACGGCAACCGTGTGGAGCAGGGCATCGCCGTTTACGGCAACAAGGGCACCACCGACCAACATGCCTACGTCCAGCAGTTGCGGGATGGCTTGAACAACTTCTTTGTCACCTTCATCGAGGTGCTTCAGGATCGGGAGCCTGGGATCCCTTCCCCCTTCGTGGAGCCGCAGGTGACCAGTGGCGACTACCTGAACGGCCTGCTGCAGGGCACCCGCCAGGCCCTCTACGAAAACGGTCGCGACTCCATTACCGTGACGCTGCCACGGGTAGATGCCCGCTCGGTGGGGGCCTTGATCGCCCTCTACGAACGAGCCGTGGGCCTCTACGCCTCCCTAATCCAGATCAACGCTTACCATCAACCGGGGGTGGAAGCAGGCAAGAAAGCCGCCAGCGCTGTCTTGGAGCTGCAACGGCGATTGCTAGAGACGGTGCAGGAGCACCAGGGATCCCTGACTTTGCCCCAACTGGCAGAGAAACTGGGCTGCCCGGAGCGCATAGAAACCCTGTACTGGATTGTGCGGCACCTACACGCCAATGGCCGCGGAGTCCTGTTGACAGGGGATCCCGCCCGCCCCCTGGAGCTGAGCATCCAGCCCCGGCCCGCTTGATCCTCTGATTTCCTGGATTGGGTGTGGAGCGCAGGCTTGAGTTGGTCAATCTGTACCTCGCCTTAAGCCCTTCCCGGCCAGCCGACCCCCCTGCCTAGAATCGAGCAAGAGTCCACTCCAGGAGGAGACTATGGATCAATCTGCTGCCGTCCTGCCCCTACAAACCCCGAAAGATGTCTCCATCGAAGATATTGAGCAGGAGCTGAACAAGATCTGGTCTTCCAAAGGAGAGAGCGTTGCCGCCCGCGCTGCCACCTTTACCCTGGTGGTGTACGAATCTCTGGACGATGCGCTGTTGCTGCCTTCCCCCACCGTCGAAGCCATCGCCACCCAGAACCCCTGTCGCGTCATTGACCTGCGAGCCAAACGGGAGGGATCTGCAGACGACGCCATCGAGGCCCAGGTGGCCGCCTACTGTCCGGTGACCCGTGAGCAGCGCAGCTCGTTGGTCTGTTGCGAATACATCACCCTGAAAGCGCCCGAATCGGCCTTTGTGCGGGCCTGCAGCACCGTTGCCTCGCTGCTGATCCCCAACTTGCCCACCTTTTTGTGGTGGCAAGGGGATCTGGATTTGAACAGCTTGCTGTTTCAAAAATTGGTGGCTCTGAGCAACCGGGTCATCGTCGATTCACGGGGCTTTGTCAATCCAGAAGAAGATCTGCAGGAAATCCACCTCTTGGTGGGTGAGGGGCGCCACTGTGGGGATCTCAACTGGCGGCGGCTGCTGCCTTGGCAGGAACTCACCGCCCAAGCCTTTGACCCTCCCGACCGGCGGGAGTCCCTATACCTCGTAGATCGCGTGAACCTCGACTACAAAGCCGGCAATCCCTGCCAGGCGTTCCTTTTCCTGGGCTGGCTGGCCGGTCGCCTGGGATGGACTCCCACAGAGCGGGTTCAGGCTCAAGAACACGATTACAAGATTGACCGCATCCGCTTTCAAACCCAAATGGGCGGTGAGGTGATGGCAGAACTGGCGGCTGTGCCCTTGGCCTCGGAAATCAGCCAGCCGGGGGATCTCATCGGGCTGCGCCTCACCTCCAGCAACCAAGAAGCCGACGCCTGTACTGTGCTGTGCTCCGAAATCACAGGGTGTATGCGCATGGAAGCCATGGGGGGTGCTCAGAGATGTGTGGTTCGCCAGGTGGCTCCCCTGGAGCAGGATTCCCTCGACACCCTGCTGGCTGCCGAGTTGCAGCGGCTTGGCCCCGACTACCTCTACGAAGAAACCCTAGGGGTGGTGGATCAGATGCTGAAGCTGGGCAAAAGCTGAGATCTGCTTCTGGTTTAAGTGACATACTCCCGCACTCATACTGATGCAAAGCGCTCCGCGCCGCTAAAGCGAGAGAGTGCGGGCT
>NZ_JANSIM010000128.1:0-17627 GCF_047502655.1 Synechococcus sp. R5-12
TGCAACGGCGAGGCACGGCGGGACATCCTCACCCTGAAAATCAATCGGGTGCGGGTAGTGCGGAGAGCCGATGGCTACTACGCCCAGTTCTGCCTGGACGTGGAGCGTCGGGAGAAGGTGGGCTACACCGGCGAGGTGGTGGGGCTGGATGTGGGCTTGATGCACTTCTACACCGACAGCAATGGGAACGCTGTGCCGTGTCCCAAGTTTTTGCGTCGTGCCGAGAGGAGGTTGAAACAACAGCAAAGGAGACTGAGCAGAAAGTTCAAGAAGGGGGCCAAACCCCAATCCAAGAACTACCACCAGCAGAGGAAGCGGCTGGGCAAGGTGCATCTCAAAGTCCAACGCCAGCGTAGAGACTGGGCTGTGAAGTTGGCCCGGTGCGTGGTGCTCGCCTACGGCGGCGCGGAGCGCTTTGTCTAGCGACATCGTGGCGTATGAGAACTTGCCGGTGCGCAACCTGGTGCGGAATCACCACTTGGCCAAGTCGATTCACGATGCCGGGTGGAGTTTATTCACCGGGTGGCTGGACTCCTACGGGAAGGTCTTCAACAAGGTGGTGGTGGCCGTGCCGCCCCAGTACACCAGTCAGGACTGTTCTCGGTGTGGCCACCGGGTGAAGAAGACGCTGTCCACTCGCACCCATCAATGCCCGCAGTGTGGGGTGGTGATCGACCGGGATGAGAATGCGGCCATCAACATCCTGCGCAAAGGGTTGGAGCTGTTGGGTGAGGAGTGGAACAACGGTACCTTAGGACATAAGGGAACCGCCCCGAAAGGGGGAACGCTTGGGGAGAAAGGCCTACGGCCCGCTGCCGCGATGAGCACCGCTGCTGTGGAGGGGCAACCTGACACGGTAAGTGCTGTCGCAGAACCAGGAACCAGAATCCCCTGCCTTTAGGCAGGGGAGTATGTCAATTGTGAGATAATGGTAAAGCTGCGCTTTCTGTGCAGCCTCTGGTTCTAATCAGTTCTATCTGGCCAATTAGGGGATAGTATGCTGCACACACTATCTGGCCAATTAGGGGATAGGTCTCCAGCTCTGATCGGGATCCACTGTATCCTGGAGCTTTACGACTGCCCGGCCAAACTTTTGGATGATGCCTCTCTGGTGCAACAGGCTTTGCGAGAGGCAGCGAGACGCTCCAACTCCACCTTTTTGGGAGAGCTGTGCCATCCATTTGAGCCACAGGGGATTACAGCCCTCGCTCTTTTGGGGGAATCCCACATCTCCATTCACACCTGGCCCGAAGCGGGCTACGCGGCGGTGGATGTGTTCACCTGTGGTCGCCACACCCGACCGGAAGCGGCCTGTGAATATCTGATCGACGTGTTTCAAGCGCGACGATATTCCCTGCGCAAGGTGCCCCGCCGCACCGCGCAACCGACACTCCTGGAAGAGGCCCCAGACTCGGCTGAGGTGCTCACCTGTGAAGTGACCCGACGAAGGCGCTGAGATCTTCGCCAATCGCAGCTTTTTCCAAACTGTCATGGGGGCCATCTGTAGGCTGGGTGGGATCCGATTCACCCCAGAGGTCAGTCTATGTTGCTGGAAAAAGCTGTAGCGAGGTGCTTATGAGCAGCCCGAGAAGTTTCTTCTGGGTTCAGGAGTACTTTACCCCTTGGGACTACACTGCCCGTGCCGTCACGCGCATCTTGGCCTACCGAAAAACCCCTTTCCAGGAGATGCTGATCGCCGAGACGGGGGCCTTCGGCAAGGGTCTGATGCTGGATGGGCATTGGCAATCCACTACCGTGGATGAGTTTCTGTACCACGAGGCTTTGGTTCATCCGGCTATGGTGCAGGTTGTCCAAGCGGGCGGGATCCCCCGGCGGGTACTGGTGTTGGGGGGGGCAGAAGGGGCAACGCTGCGGGAGGTGCTGCGTTGGCGCTCGGTGGAGCAGGTGGTGATGGTGGACATCGATGGGGAGGTGGTGGCAGCCTGCCGAGAGCACCTGCCGGAAATGCACCAGGGATCCTTTGAAGATCCGCGGGTGGAGGTGGTGATTGCCGATGCCTTGGATTTTCTCCAGGAAACAGGCCCCATTTGGGATGTGATCCTTTCCGATCTTTCCGATCCCATTGAGTCCGGCCCTGCCTACCGCCTCTTCACCCAGGAGTTTTTCCGCCAGATCCGCTCCAAGTTGCAGCCAGATGGGGCTTTCACCATCCAAGCCGGGCCGACGGGGC
Source organism: Synechococcus sp. R5-12 (assembly GCF_047502655.1). Classification (NCBI taxonomy): domain Bacteria; kingdom Bacillati; phylum Cyanobacteriota; class Cyanophyceae; order Synechococcales; family Synechococcaceae; genus Synechococcus; species Synechococcus sp. R5-12. Next base: position 2,192 of record NZ_JANSIM010000128.1, read on the forward strand.
CGGTTGAGCTTCATCAACACACCCGCATTGTTCGCACCCTGAAAACGGTGTTTGCCGCCGTGCAGCCCTACGCCATCTATGCCCCCACCTACGGTGGCCCACTGGGTTTTGCCCTGGCAGCTCAGGATCCCATCCCCTCCAGGCCAGAGCCGGAGCAGATCGACCAGATGCTGAGCCAACAGTTGGATCCCGAGCGGGGGGCACTGCAATTCATCGATGGCATTACCCTTCTGGGCCTCTACCAAGTCCCAGCTCACCTGCGCCGCGCCATTGCCGCCGAGACCACGGTTTATACCCTGGACAACCCGCCTCGCATCGAATAAGGGGCTATCCAGCACCCCGAAGGGATCCCAGGAGAGTTTGTCTTTGGTGCCATAACTTGGTAGATTCGTCTGCAGCCGAATTTTGCTTCCCTAATGAGAGTCTTGGTTATTGGTGGTGACGGATACTGTGGCTGGGCGACGGCCCTATACCTATCCAACAGGGGTTATGAGGTGGCCATTCTCGATTCCTACGTCCGCCGCCTCTGGGATCTGCAACTGGGGGTTTCTACCCTGACCCCCATTGCCCAGCTAGAGCAACGGGTGGATTGCTGGAAGGGGCTAACCGGCAAGGACATTCCCATCTTTGTCTGCGACGTTACCAACTACGAAGCCCTGATCTCCTGCATGCGCCGCTTCCCGCCGGAGGCCATTGTTCACTTTGGCGAGCAGCGCTCTGCCCCTTACTCGATGATCAGCCGCGAGCATGCGGTGATGACCCAGGTGAACAACGTGGTGGGCACCTTGAACATCCTCTACGCCATCAAGGAGGAATTTCCCGATTGCCACCTGGTGAAGCTGGGCACCATGGGCGAGTACGGCACCCCCAACATCGACATCGAGGAGGGGTACCTCACCATCGAGCACAATGGCCGCAAGGATACCCTGCCCTACCCCAAGCAGCCGGGATCCATGTATCACCTCTCCAAAGTACACGACAGCCACAACATCCACTTCGCCTGCCGCGTCTGGGGCCTGCGGGCCACCGACCTCAACCAAGGGGTGGTATACGGCGTGCTCACAGAAGAAACCGGCATGGACGAGGTGCTGATCAACCGTCTCGATTACGATGGCGTATTCGGCACAGCTCTGAACCGCTTCTGCATTCAAGCGGCCGTGGGCCATCCGCTGACAGTGTATGGCAAGGGCGGCCAGACCCGCGGTTTCCTGGATATCCGCGACACGGTGCGCTGCGTGGAGCTGGCCATTGCTCACCCTGCCGAGCCGGGCCAATTCCGGGTGATGAACCAGTTCACAGAGCAATTTAGTGTTGAGCAACTGGCGTTGCTGGTGCAAAAGGCGGGAGCCACCATGGGCCTGAAGGTGGAAATCAACCACCTGGAGAACCCCCGCGTCGAGCTGGAAGAGCACTACTACAACGCCAAAAACACCAAGCTCCTAGACCTGGGCCTCCAGCCCCACTATCTGTCCGATTCCCTCTTGGATTCGCTGCTCAACTTTGCTCTCAAGTACAAGGATCGGGTGGATGTGCGGCAGATTTTACCCAAGGTGAAGTGGAAAGGTTAACTCTCCAGGCAAGCTTGGGCCAGGCTCAGCCAGCCGCGCGCCAGGTTGTCCAGGTTATAGCCGCCTTCCAAGCCGAAGAGGGTTTTGCGGGTCACCTGCTCCAGGCAAAGGCGGGCCATGCGGCCAAAGTCTTCCGGCTCTAGCTGCATACCGGCCAGGGGATCCCCTTTGGCACAGTCGAAGCCGGCGCTCACCAGCAGCAAATCCGGCTGGAACGCTTGCAAGAACGGCAAGATCTTCTCGTCGAGGGCCTTTTTGTAGGCCAACCAATCCGAGCCGGCAGGCAAAGGCACGTTGCAGAGGTTGCCGTGGATCCCGGTTTCGCGAGCGGAGCCGGTGCCGGGGTAGAGGGGAAACTGATGGATGGAGGCATAGGCCAGTTGGGGATATCGCTCCACCACCGCCTGCGTGCCGTTGCCGTGGTGAACATCCCAATCGAAAATCGCCACCCGCTTCACCCCCGGCTGATCCAGCGCCCACAGCGCCGCAATGGCTGCGTTGCTGAATAAACAAAACCCCATTGCCCGTTCTGGCTCTGCGTGATGCCCAGGTGGACGGCACAGCACCAAAGCCGGCTGAGCGGTGGCCAAAACCGAGGCAGAGCCGGCCACCCAAGCCCCCACAGCCAGGCGCGCCGCTTCAAAACTTCTCTCCGAGAGAGCAGTGTCGGCATCAATGTGTCCCCCACCTGCTGTTGCCAACTCAGCCACCTGTTGAATGTGCCGACGCGAGTGTACTCGCTCCAGCTCTGCCAGCTCCGCCAAGGGGGGATCCCGCCATTCCAACTGGTTGGCAAAAGGGGCACCACGCAGCGCCTTAACAATGGACTGCAAGCGAGCCGGACGCTCGGGGTGAAATGGCCCAGTATCGTGGCTGAGGAAAATATCGGAATAGTAAACAGGCAACATGGGCAGAGGCAACAAGCTAAGGCAACGCCTTTGCAGTGTAGCTTAAGCCCGCCCCCTCTATCCGTAGAAGACCTCTGACATGGATCCCGCATAGGGGTCAAGGCCAAAAGAGGCTTGTTGGAGTTTTTGATTGACCACATCCCGCACTACCGACCGCAGCAATTCCAGCTCAGAGGAATTGAGTTGATCGCGGCTGGGACACTCATCGGCAGCCAGCCACATGTAGATGGCGGGGACCCGGTTTAGGATCTGCTGCATCATCGCTTCCCGCTCCCTAGCGTCATGAAACACCTGTTGATGGGGGTGCTCAGTGGAGAGGATAGTTTCCAGTTCTCCCAATGCCAGGTACTCGACGATATTAACCAACATCTTTTCCATGATGAATGTCCCTCCTAAAAATCCCTGTCGCTCTTAAAAACAGACATTAAACAAAAAACGCTGCTTCCCCATCTTCCTCCGCTGCTTTTGGCACCGGATTTTGCCTACAGGCCGACCATTTAAGCCGGTTGCAGTTAAGTCTGCCGTCGGGAAGAAGTTGCGGTTTCGTTCGTAAGATCCTCTTGTGCAGCCAATCCTTGCCTCCTCTATTCGCCTCGTTTGCCTTTCCACTTGCCGCTGAAAGCAGCCAATAGGAGCCATCAGCAGCTGGAAAATCTTTTTGCTGGTATTCAGTACCAACGAAGAATTATCAGCGTTCAAGAGAAACAAGGTAGAGCGTTTAACAAAGACTATAGAAACTCGACTGCAAAAGGCAGGAAGATCTTACTCAGCTATTTGTCATTCACTACCCTAACACGTGACTGTGTAAGAAATTGCGGGAATATTAAGAAACTTACATATTTCTTGACAATTGACTAAAACTTCTGTCTGTCAAGGAGGCCCTGGAAGGCAGTTAAAGAGTTGTAAAGAGCAACTCTTCCCTTGGCTCCAAGACCTGAAGAACTGCCAAATCCAGGGATCCAAAACAAATAGATTTAGCCTGCTATGGGCAGATCGACTCGCTGAGCCTGGATCCAGAAAGACTCTAGGTCATAGTAGTCCCTTTCCTGTTGCATAATCACATGGACAATGAGATCGGCATAGTCGATCAGTATCCAAGAGGCCGATTCCTGCCCTTCGATGCGGCGCGGAGTTTGTTTCCACTCGTCCCAAACCTTTTCCTCAATTGCTCGGGCAATGGCGCGGACTTGCGTAAGCGAGTAGCCGCTGACCAGAAGAAAGTAATCTGCCAAAGTGGAGACTTGGGATACATCCAGCAGAACGATATCGCCACCTTTTTTCTCTTCTGCCGCGCGAGCTGCACTCAGCGCCATGCAATAGATGGGATCCCCAGCAGGGGCAGGCATGAGATGTAGCAACTAAAACCCTCCTGAAACGACTGAGTTAACCTAGGACACCGCTTTTTCTAAAGGATGTAACAAAAAATGATTCCGAGTCATTAGTGTGCGCGGATGAACCACCTGATTCCGGTCTAGCAAAAATTTTAGGCTCAAGTCACATACTCCCACTACGGTTTTAGACAAATCTACAAAAGCCATCTGCCGCAACCGCTCCAATTCTGGGCTGTTGCCCCGATTCGGCTCCAGGGCATCGGCCACGAAAACCACGCAACTGAGCGGATCCATGCCGGGCTGCCCTAGCGTGTGGTTGGCAATGGCCGCCAAAATCTCCGGATCCTGTACCTGAAACTGCTCCCGCGCCACCAGGGATCCCACCTCAGCGTGCAGGATGTGAGGTTCGGCCCGCTCAATTTCATCCAGCTCCCGTTCCTGAGCCACCCTTTGCAACAGTTGCTCCGGCGGGAAAGCCTTGGCCAAGTCGTGCATCAGCCCTGCCCAAGCAGCTTTCTGCTCATCCAGCCCGTAGTGGGCCGCCAGCTGTCGGGCCATCCCCTCTACCCCCAAGATATGGCGGAGGCGAGGAGGAGACACCCGCTCCTGTAGCCAGGCCAACACCTCTTCCCGCCCCAGTTGAGTGCCCATCGCCCTAGTCATTCTGCAGCTTCAGCACGGCCATAAACGCTTCTTGGGGCACATCCACCGTTCCCACCGCCTTCATGCGTTTTTTCCCCTCTTTTTGTTTTTCCAAAAGCTTGCGTTTGCGGGTCACATCTCCTCCGTAGCATTTGGCCAAGACGTTTTTGCGCAGGGCTGGTATGGTTTCACGAGCAATCACTTTAGAGCCAATTGCTGCCTGAATGGGCACTTCAAATTGATGGCGTGGGATCAGCTCCCGTAACTTGGCAACTAGGGAACGGCCTACATAAAAAGCTTTATCCCGATGCACAATCGTGGATAGAGAATCCACCACATCGCCGTTGATCAAAATGTCCAAACGCACCAAATCATCGGCGCGATAGCCAATCATTTGGTAGTCCATGCTGGCATAACCGCGGGTGCGTGATTTCAATTGGTCGAAAAAGTCGGTGACCACTTCCGCCAGGGGCAGCTCATACACCAGCGTAGTCCGACCCTGCGCCAGATATTTCATGTCTTTAAAAGTGCCGCGTTTGGTCTCACACAGCTCCATCACGGTACCGACAAATTCCTCAGGAAGAATCACCTCTACCCTGACAATCGGCTCCTCAATGCTGGTGCGCTCGTTGGGGGGAGGCAGCTTGCTGGGATTGTCCACCCGAATCACAGAGCCGTTGTTGAGGGTAACTTGGTACACCACCGTCGGAGCTGTGATCACCAGATCGAGATTGTACTCCCGCTCTAGGCGTTCCTGAACCACCTCCATGTGCAGCAGGCCCAGAAAACCACAGCGGAAGCCGAAGCCCATGGCGCTGGAAATTTCTGGCTCAAAGTACAGGGCAGCATCGTTGAGCTTGAGCTTTTCCAGAGCCTCTTTGAGTTCGGCGTACTGATCGGAGCTGCTGGGGAACAGGCCACAAAACACCATCGGCTTGGCTTCTTTGTAGCCGGGCAGGGGCTCAGGAGCTTTGCGATTCACCAGTGTGATGGTATCCCCAACACGGGCGTGTTCCACGCTCTTGATGGCGGCGGCCATGTAGCCCACCTCGCCCGCATGTAGGGCATCCACCGGCTCTTGGTTGGGACGCATCACCCCCAGCTCGGTAATCTCGTATTCTCGGCCAGAGGCCATAAAGCAAATCTTGTCCCCCGTTTTCACCTCCCCGTCCATGATGCGCACATAGACGATCACGCCGCGATAGGCGTCGTAATAGCTATCGAAAATCAAGGCCCGCAAGGGATCCGCCACTGTATCCCGTGGGGGCGGCACCCGCTGCACAATGGCCTCCAGAATCTCTTGAATGCCAATACCCACCTTGGCAGAGGCGAGGATTGCCCCGCTGCAGTCGAGGCCGATTACCTGCTCAATCTCGGCAATCACCCGCTCCGGCTCGGCGCCCGGCAGGTCGATTTTGTTGATCACCGGAATAATTTCCAGGTTGTTCTCCAGGGCCAGGTAGACGTTGGCCAGGGTTTGGGCCTCCACCCCTTGAGAGGCATCCACCACCAGCAGCGCCCCTTCACAGGCGGCCAGGGAGCGGGAGACTTCGTAGGTGAAGTCCACATGCCCTGGCGTGTCGATCAGGTTCAAAACATAATCTTGGCCGTCTTGGGCACGGTAGTTCATGCGGGCCGCTTGCAGCTTGATGGTAATGCCCCGTTCCCGCTCCAGTTCCATGCTGTCCAGCAGTTGTGGCTTCATCTCGCGGGCTGAAACGGTGCCCGTTTCCTGCAGGAGGCGATCGGCGAGGGTGGATTTGCCGTGGTCGATGTGGGCGATGATGGAAAAGTTGCGAATACGGGAGACAGGAACGCCGGTCATAAAAACCTGATCAGGGCAAAGATTTTTTACAATGCTAGCCTCTCTGCTCCCCTGCCTGAACTGAGGTTGCCCAGAAGTTGGCTGCCAAGGGGAGAAGACACAGCCCTTCTGCCGGACACCAGAGCACCCTACTGGAATTGGCCGGGACAGCTCCTTTCCGGCAGCGCTGACTAGAGCCGGTACAACGGACGTGCCGCTTGTGTGGCAGGGATGGGATCCGTGAAGATGGAAAAAGCCAGAACGAACTTAGGCGGTGTTGTCGCCAGCTCGCCAGGAGGCTATGGGTCTGACCCGACGGCAGAGGAAGCAGTCCAGAACCCTGCCCAAAGCACTACTTGTCTAACTTCTCAATGTAGGGGCGAATGTCATTGAGGTCGATGTAGCGGTCGGTGGCGTTGCGCAGCTCGCGGGCGATCATCCCTTCGGTGGAGACAACTGTAATCAGCGTGTTTTTGGAACGCAACAGCTCGACGGCCCGCTCAAAATCTCCATCGCCGCTAAATAGAATGATCCTATCGTACTGGCCAACGGTGTTGAACATATCGATTACTATTTCGATATCCAGATTTGCTTTTTGGGAGTACCGACCGGAGTCTTCATCTCGATATTCTTTGAGGATCTTGGTGCGCACAGTGAAGCCCATGCTGATCAGAGCGTCTCGAAAGGCCCTCTGATCATGGGGATCCTTGATGCCGGTGTACCAAAAGGCGTTGACCAATTCAACATTCGGCTGTGATCTAACAAAATAATCCAGCACCCGGCGTGGGTCAAAAAACCAGCCATTTTTCTGTTGAGCATAAAACATATTATTGCCATCAATAAAGATGGAAACCCGAGTGACGGGATGATGGTAAAACATAAAGCTTTTCCGAAAAAAGTAAGGTGAACTGGTCAGAAAAAGAGGATGAAAACGAGGTCACTGACTTTCCACAAGAGCCATTTGGGCAGCCAGCACCTTGCTGACACCAATCTCTCATCATAGCCAAAGGTGGGATCCCTTTCTCAAGAATTAACTCTGGGGAGAGGCACCCCTGTAAACCAAAGCGGGTTCCGGTTGCCGCAGGGCATAGCTGGATCCCGGTCGATCGGCTTGGCTAACGTACAGCTCCGCCAATTGTCGAGCCAGGTTACGGATGCGCCCAATGTAGAGGGTGCGCTCGGCTACAGCAATGACACCACGAGCGTCGAGCAGGTTAAAGGTGTGGGAGCACTTGAGCACATAGTCGTAGGCGGGCAGGAGCAGAGACACGGCCAACCGATCCGGCAACACCTGTTTCTGCAGTTTCTGTTGGGTGGTTTCGATCAAACGCTTGGCCTCGGCTTCGTAGAGCCGGAACAATTCCAGTAGCATCTCCGGATCGGAATACTCGAAGTTGTAATAAGATTGCTCGACCTCATTTTGGAAATAGATTTGTCCATAAGTAATCCGTCCGAGAGAAGGATGCTCGTTCCAGCAGAGATCGTAAACAGAATCCACCCCCTGCAGATACATGGCCAGGCGCTCTAGCCCATAGGTAATTTCTACAGAAACCGGGCGACAATCTTGTCCGCCCACCTGCTGAAAGTAGGTGAACTGGGTTACTTCCATGCCGTCCAGCCACACTTCCCAGCCCACGCCCCAAGCCCCCAAGGTGGGAGATTCCCAGTCATCTTCCACAAAGCGAACATCGTGTTCTGCCGGGTTCACGCCCAAAGCTTGCAGGCTATTTAGGTACACATCTTGAATGTCATCGGGGGAGGGCTTGATCAACACTTGGTATTGGAAATAGTGCTGTAGGCGATTGGGGTTTTGACCGTAGCGTCCATCGGTGGGGCGGCGACAAGGCTCGACATAGGCCACTCGCCAGGGATCCGGCCCCAAGGCGCGCAAAAACGTGTGGGGGCTCATGGTGCCGGCGCCTTTTTCCAGGTCGTAGGGTTGCAGGATCAAGCAGCCCTGCTCCCCCCAAAACTGTTGCAGGCGAAAGATCAAGTCTTGAAAGGTGTGGGCTGACATGGCAGGGGTTGGGCAGAGATGGATTAACCCCTATCCTACCAATCTCCTCCTCTCAGTCGAGCAGCTCTTCCCGATCAGCTGGATCCGAGTAGTCCCACTCGATGGGGGGCATTTGGTCGAAGGCTTGTTTGAGGGCGCTCTCCCACAGTTTGCGCATCTTGGCCAGGTAGGGATCCCCGGTGCGCAGGCGCAGACGGTGGGTGACCTTGAACTGATCCGCTTGCACCATCACCAAATCGATGGGGGGGCCGACGGAGATGTTGGATTTCATGGTGGAGTCGATGGAGAGGAGAGCGCATTTGGCCGCATCTGCTAGCGAGGTTTCGTAGGAGAGGGTGCGATCCAAGATTGGCTTGCCGTATTTGGTTTCCCCCACCTGCAAAAAAGGGGTTTCCGGGGTGGCCTGGATGCAGTTGCCCTGGCTGTAGATCAAAAAGAGGGCCGGCTCCTCGCCTCGGATCTGTCCCCCCAACAACAGGCTGCACTGGGCGTCGATGCCGTCTTTTTCCAGCCAGGGCCGGTCTTGCTCCTGGATGTACCGAATCTTGGATCCCAGGTAGCGGGCCACGTCGTAGAGATGGGGGAAGGTGTGGAGATTGGAACTTTCCGGTTGGCGCAGATCCCGCTGCACTTCGGTCAAAACGCCCTGGGTGATGGACAGGTTGCCGGAGGTGCAGATCAAGATCACCCGCTCTTCGGGCACGGAAAAATCGAACAGCTTTTGGTAGGTGGAGACGTAGTCCACCCCGGCGTTGGTGCGGGAATCTGCCGCCATCACCAAGCCAAAGCGGGTGATGATGCCAAGGCAGTAGGTCATGCGAACGATGCGGCTCGGCTCTCTGATTGTAGAGGCGATTGTAGAGGTTCAGGGGAAAGCAAATCCGATTTTGTGGCGGATTTCCTCCCGCAGGCGGGCGGTGATCGAGGCTTCGTCCAAATCGGCCAAAATCTGGGCTATGGCGGCTTTGGGGCCCTCTGGCCCCCAACTGGCTCCCTGGGCCAGGTAGCGGCGGGCGGACTCGCCGATGGCATGGCAGGAAAACCCGGCCAACACCGCCTGCGTCAGGGCCACGGAACCGTAGGCTCCCAGAGAGAATCCCCCCAGCAAGGTTTTCAGGGATCCCAGGCCCAACAGCGCCACCCACTCGCCGGCGCCCAGGCTGAGCATGCTGAGGATGATCTTCTGCAGCAGTTGTGTGGCTCCTGCAGTGCTCATGGGCCAGCCGTACAGGCGGGCCAGGCGCAGGATCAGGGTGACATCGATGGCCAGCCCTCCCAAGGTATCGAGCAGGGTGATGGGGTTGAGGGCAACCGCCAGCGCTTTGGTGCGGGCGGCTGAGGCGATGAGGTCTTGGGCTTGCTGGGCACGGGTTTGCAGCTTGCGCTCAATTACCTGCTGGTTAACCCGATCGGCAAACAGGAGGGCATTCAAGGCCAGCAGCGAACGCCCCTCCCGATGCAGGACTTCCAGGATTTTCAGGCGCAGCTCATCCACCTGCGGGGATCCCACTTCCATCTGGGCAGCAAAGCTCCCATCCGGCCTTTGCACCAGGCGGGGTACGCGAGGGGAGGCCGCCACCATGACGATCTCGTTGGGAGAAAGGAGCTGCCGCACCCGTTCGTTGCGGATCTTGTCGTAAATGGCCTGGCGATCTGCCTCTGGGTACTGGTCGATCTTGTTGAACACCAGCAGCATAGGCTTGCCCGCCTCCCGCAGGGTGGCCAGGGCCTCAAACTCCACCCGCGTCAGATCCCCGCAGACGACAAACAGGATCAAATCCGCCCGCTGCGCCACTTCTCGGGCCAGCCGCGCCCGCTCTTCGCCATCCACTTCATCGAGGCCGGGAGTGTCGATCAGCTCCAGACGGGATCCCTGCCAATGGGCGACCTGTACCGACTGCACCGAGGAAGGGGGGAGGCGGGATCCCTGCAGGGATGTGCCAGAGAAGGAGGACTGGGGGCGGGTTTCCCAGCTGATGTTCCAAGTTGCCGCTTGCTGGGTACGGGTGATGCCATGGGTGGGCCCCGTCTCAAAGACTGGCTCGCCCAGCAGGGCATTGAGCAGGGAAGACTTGCCTCGCCCCACCAGACCAAAGGCGGCGATGTGGATGACCTCGGTTTCCAGCTTGTCCAAGAGCGCTTGCAAGCTCTCCAACTCCCCTTCTAAGCCCGCGACCTCTTGGGGGCGCAGATCCAGTTGGGCCACCCACTGGCGCAGGCTGCGCTTGGCTTGTTGGTAGTTGAGGTCATCTTGTAGGGTGTTGCGGCGAGCCATAGCCGTAGCGCTTAATAGCGGTAGGAAGCAGCCCTTAAAAGACTCCACTTTGCTCTCGGGATCGGCAGGCTTCCCCACCGGACAGAGAGCTTCTCATTGGACAATACAAGGGACAATACAAGACGATCATAAGAAGAGTTAAGCTCAAAGCAAGGCGGCCTCAGCCGCCGGGATCCGCAACTCAAAAATCCGATATCCAAAACTTGGCAAGAGGAGGTTTTCCATGCCCAGGGCTATCTGGAATGGGGTAGTGGTGGCGGAGACAGACCGCTACGAAACCGTAGAAGGCAACATCTATTTTCCGCCGGAATCTCTGCGCCGGGAATACTTCCAGCCCAGCTCTACCCACACCACCTGCCCCTGGAAGGGGGAGGCCAGCTACTACACCCTCGTGGTCAACGGCCAGGAGAACAAAGATGCCGCCTGGTACTACCCGGATCCCAAACCCGCTGCGGCCAACATCCGGGGCTATGTGGCCTTCTGGAAGGGTGTCAAGGTGGAGCCCTAGCCGGAGCCGAGTTTGTCAACCGGGTATGATGGGAAGAGTGGGTTGGAGAGGCGATGCCATGCTGACCAATGGCCGGATCCCATTCAGCCCGGCCCGATGGGCGGGAAAGCTGTGCCTGGCCGGATTGAGCCTGGTGCTGTTGGGCTGCAGCCCCGCAGGTTTTCGCACCCCGCGTCCCAGCCTGACCAACAGTGGCCTCAACAGCATCTTCCCCGATGGGGAGCCTGCTTTCAACGGAGATGGCCGCTACCTGGTGTTTTCCTCGGCCCGCAGCGGCAGCCAGGATATTTTTCTCTACGACACGGTGGAACGTCGCTTGGTGGATCTGCCCGGCCTCAACTCCAGCGACGTGGCGGCTACCTCGCCCGACATCAGCGCTGATGGCCGCTACATCGTCTACGTGTCCAATGCTCTGGGCAAGTCTGAGATCTTCCTCTACGACCGGGAAACTCGCAGGATAGAAAACATCAGCAGCCGGGTGCCAGGAGATGTGCGCAACCCCACCATCAGCGGCGATGGCCGGTTTATCGCTTTTGAGAGCAACGGCCAAGGACAGTGGCACATCGAGATTTTCGACCGGGGGTCGGCGGCCAGCACGCGTCCAACCTCACCTTCTTCCCCCAATGCTGACGACAATCCCTGAGGGGATCCTCAAGCTAGGATAGACCCCCCTGATTTGCAAGAGTTGTTGCATGTCGATTCCCCTCGCCCAGCGACTTCAGCCCCTCGGCGGCAATGTGTTTGACCAAATGGATCGAGCCAAGCGAGAGGCTCGTCGCTCTGGCCTGGATGTGATCGATCTGTCTCTGGGATCCTCCGATCTGCCCCCACCTTCAGACTCCTTGGCGGCCATCCAATCGGCTCTGTCGGATCCCTCTACCTATGGCTACACGCTGTTTCACGACACGGCGGACTTTCGGTCTGCCTGCGCCAAGTGGTACAGGGGCAAGTTCGGCCTGGAGATCGATCCGGAAACAGAGGTGCTGCCGTTGATCGGATCCCAGCAGGGAACGGCCCTCTTGCCCCTGGCCCTGCTCAACCCCGGCGATGTTGCTTTGGTTGCGGATCCGGCCTATCCCTCTCACGTGGGCGGGATCCATCTGGCGGGCGGGATCCCCTACTACCTGCCCCTGCGGGCGGAAAACCGCTTCTTGCCCCAGTGGGATCGGATCCCGGAGGCAATCTGCCGGCAGGCGCGGCTGCTGGTGTTGAACTACCCCCACAACCCCACCACTGCCACCGTCACCCCGGAGTTTTGGCAAGAAACCCTGCAGTTTTGTCAGCAGTACGACATCGTTCTGGCCCACGATTTTCCCTATGTGGACTGGCGCTTCGACGGCCAGGTGGCCCCTTCTGCGCTGCAGGCGGATCCCGATAAAACCCGCACCATCGAGTTTTTTTCTCTCTCCAAGTCCTATCACATGGGGGGATTCCGGGTAGCCTACGCCATTGGCAGCCGAGAGCTGATCCGAGCCCTGCGATGGGTGAAATCCACCATCGACTTTCACCAATACCAGGGCATTCTGCGGGGGGCAGCAGCGGCTTTGGCAGTTCCCGATAGTTTTTTGGAGCGCTGGCGGCAGGTGTACCGAGAGCGACGGGATATAGCTGTGGCGGCTCTGCACCGCATGGGTTGGCCTGTGCCTTTGCCGGAGGCCACCATGTATCTGTGGGCGCCTTTGCCGGAGTTTTATCGCGGCTCTTCTGCCCAGTTTTGTTTGGACTTGGTGAGAGCCACAGGGGTTGCCCTGTCTCCGGGTTCTGGCTTTGGCCCCAGTGGGGAAGGCTATGTCCGCTTTGCTTTGGTGGTCGAGGGATCCCGTCTGGAGGAGGCAGTGGGACGGATCGAGGCGTTTTTGTCCCGGTGCATTTCCTAAATCCCAAACATCAATCCCAAACATCGAGCATCCAGCTCTCGGTTGGTTGTGCTCGCCCACCCTCGGGCAATCTAAGTCAGGATAAGAGTAAGAGTGTTACCCAAGTTGAGTGGGCATGGAGAAGGAAACGCTCGACAGTTTTTTGTCCATCCGTGGGGTGATGGGGGTGGCGCTCTTGAGTCGGGCAGGTCGCCCTTTCTTCTACCGCTCTTTTCAGGATTTGGATAGCCGACAGCAACAGGCCCTCACCGAAGGGCTGTTTCAAGTTTTGGAGACCATGCCCCCAGGACTTGACTATTTTGATTTTCAGTTTGCCGAGCAGCGGGTTTTCGTTTACCCCCTTGGGCCGGAATGGGCGCTGCTGGTGGCGGTGAATGACGAGCTGGTGATGCCGGTTTACACCTTGGCCGTGAACCGCCTGCGAGCCGAGCTGCAGCAGGATACGCCAAAGGGCTTGGCCACCTTTCGTCTATTTACCAGCCAGGCGGAGGCAGGCCGGAACGCTACCCAGCCCAGTTCCGCTCCTGCGGCGGGCCCGCGCATGGAGATGGATGTCTTCGTGCAATCTCTGAACCGTCTCTGCCAGATTACAACCGGCTATTTGGGCAAGGCAGTGATCGTCAACTATTGGAAGGCAGCACGGCAGGAAGTGGTGGAACGCCAGGGATCCAAAGCAGAATGGCTGAACCAGTTCGAGATCGAGCGCAGCGGCCAGATCCACTACCGGGGATCCCTCAAGGAACTGGACGAATCTCAGCAGAAGGTGCTGCGGGATTGGGTGCTGGCTTTTTTCCGTCGCTGTGAGGAGGTGATCCACGATTTTCGCAACTTGATCAAATCGACAGAACTGGGCCTATGAAAAAGGGGCAGGCTTTTTCCTAAGTAGGGCTATCGGCGAACTCTACCCGGCTCTTGGTCGAGGAAAATCCAGGCTAAGCTATGACCATGATCAACCCGGATCGCGCCAGGTGCAGACAAGATCCCTGCCTGGGGATGTCCCTTCTTGTCGCCGCAAGCCGACCCAGCGAAAGATCCGCTTTGCTACCGCGATGCCGCCGGATCCCTCGTTACTATGGGGTTGCGGCACTCTACGCGAAGGAGTCGCTATGCTGAGAATCGTCACCCAGCTAGCCGAGGCTGAAGCCGAGCTCAGACGGATCTCGGAGCGCACTCAGGCTGACCAGAACCTGCACCGTGAAGCAACCGTGCGGGAGATCCTGCAAGCGGTACGCCGTCAGGGGGATCGGGCCCTGCTGACCTATACGGCTGAGTTCGACCAGGTGGAGCTGAGCGTTGCCGAGCTGAAGGTGTCTGGGGCCGAGCTAGAGGCAGCTTACCAGGCGGTGTCTCCGCAGTTGCTTTCAGCCCTACGGCTGGCCAAGCAGCGCATTGAAGCTTTTCACCGGCAGCGGGTGCCCAGCAGTTGGGTAAGCTTTCCCGGCCCTGAGATCGTCTTGGGCAAGCAATACCGCCCTGTGGATCGCGCCGGCCTCTACATTCCGGGAGGGCGAGCCGCCTACCCCAGCACGGTGTTGATGAACGCCATCCCGGCCCAGGTGGCAGGGGTGCCCGAGATTGTGATGGTGACGCCACCGGGATCCGACGGCTCGGGGGGCAAGGGGATTAGCCCGGCCATTTTGGTGGCCGCCCAAGAAGTAGGCATCCACACCATCTATCGCGTTGGAGGGGCTCAGGCAATAGGGGCTTTGGCCTACGGCACCGAGACCATCCCCAAGGTGGACGTGATCACCGGCCCCGGCAACATCTACGTAACTTTGGCCAAAAAGCTGGTGTACGGCACGGTGGGGATCGACTCGCTGGCCGGGCCATCGGAGGTGTTGATCATCGCCGACGAGAGCGCCAACCCCCTTTATGTGGCTGCCGATTTGCTGGCCCAAGCCGAGCACGATCCCTTGGCGGCGGCCATCCTTCTGACCACCGATCTCCAGCTGGCCCAGCAGGTGCAGCAGGCGGTGGCCACCCAGATGGAGGCCCATCCCAACCGTCTGATGGTGGAAAAGTCGGTGGTGAACTACGGTCTGATTGCGGTGGTGCCGGATCTGTCAACGGCGGTGGCCTTGTCCAACCTGTTTGCGCCAGAACATTTGGAATTGCAGGTGGCCGATCCCTGGGCTTTGTTGGATCCCATTCGCCATGCGGGGGCCATTTTCTTGGGCCACCATACTCCGGAGGCGGTAGGAGATTACCTGGCTGGCCCCAACCATACCTTGCCCACCGCCGGTGCGGCCCGCTATGCCTCGGCTTTGGGGGTGGAAACTTTCCTAAAGCATTCCAGTCTGATTCAATACAGCTCAGCGGCTTTGCGGGAGGTGGCCAGCGCCATTCAGGCTCTCACACAAGCGGAAGGGTTGCCCGCCCACGGCCAGTCGGTACAGGTGCGGTTGGCGGAGGAGCGCTAATCAAGCCCTGGTCGCAGTTAGCTAGACCGCCGGGAAGCCCCACCCTCTGTTAGTGACTAGTGGCTAGTCACTATCCACTCACCACT
>NZ_JANSIM010000017.1:0-34212 GCF_047502655.1 Synechococcus sp. R5-12
TCAGTATAGTTGAGCTTATTATTGACTAGAGTCATGCTCCTGCTGCATTTTCCGCATTTCTTGAGGCATCTCCCGCAGCTCCTCTTGGGCTTGATCCGTGCAGCGCTCGATGGCGCGGGTGCGCCTGTCAAAGCCGGCGACGGTCAAGTTTTTGGATCCCTCTCTGGATCAACCTGGCCAGAACCAGAGGGGAGGCTGTCTGGGTTTAAAATAGCGGGGCTGCAGACTTTCCCACCAAGCGCTCATGAACCTACCCAGCTTACTCTGGCCGGATCCCGACGGGATCCCAGTGCCCTCTCAACCGGGGATCCTTGGCATTTTGGCTTCCGGCAATGGCAGCAATTTCGAAGCTATTGCCCAAGCCATTGAGGCTGGGGAACTGCAGGCCCAGATTGCTGTGGTCATCACCAACAATCCCAAAGCTTATGTGCGGCAGCGGGCCCAAAAGCGAGGGATCCCTTGCGTCTTGCTCGACCACCGAGACTACCCCTGTCGCGAAGACCTGGATGCAGCTATCCTCCAAGTGCTCTGGCAGCATCACGTGGAATGGGTGATCATGGCCGGGTGGATGCGCCTGGTTACCCAGGTGTTGTTGTCCGCCTACCCGGATCGCGTCCTGAACCTGCATCCTAGCCTGCTGCCCAGCTTCAAGGGCCTGCGGGCTGTTGAACAAGCCCTGAAGTGCGGTGTGAAAATCGCCGGCTGCACCGTTCATCGGGTCACCCTGGAAATGGACAGTGGCCCCATCGTGGCCCAAGCAGCCGTGCCGGTTCTGCCCGAAGATACTGTGGAATCCCTTTACCGGCGCATCCAGACCCAGGAGCACCGCCTCTACCCACTGGCCATCCGCCTCTGCCTGGCAGAGGGATCCCTGCTACCCAAGTCTTCGGGGAAGCTACACAATTGAGGTTAAGTCCAACGCTGGCGCATCCCATGGCCGAGATCCCGCCTCTCCTCGTCTTCGACAGCCCCGTGATCCTGACCGGTCGTCTGGCTCTATGGCAGGAGTGGGCACGGTTTGGGGTGTGTGTGCTGCCACAGGCAGTGATGGCCGAGTTGGAACGCCTGAGCCGGCAGGCTATTGATCCCCAAGAAGAATCGACAGCCCGCGAGTTTTTGCGCCACTGGCCCAGTCTAGGGTTTGCCGTCTCAGAAGCCCGTGCCTTGGTGGGTGGCGCCGGTGCCGGCGATCAGTCCATGAGGGTACGTTTGGAAGAAGCGATTGCCGAATGCGCCTATGCCCTGGCCCAGCAGCAGCCGGGAACGCTGGTGGTTTTGGTCAGCAACGACCGGCCTTTGGTGGGGCGAATTCAGGGTCTGGGTCTCAACAACCTCTGTGCCATCTCTCTGGCAGAGCTGAACCGGTGGATGCGTCAGCAGCAGCGCCCTCAGGCTGTGGTTATGGCTTTGAATCGGTTACCAGGGCCACCCATTCCTGCCGCCCAGTTGACGTCCTCTACCCTCGCTCCACCTGCCCGTCCCTTGAGTTCCTCTCCAGCTTCCGGGAACCCCCCCGCCCAGGCGCGGCAGCGGTCTGGAGCTGCTCAGGTGGGGCCGAGCACAGCCCGCCTCTGGCCCTTTTTGAAAAGCCTACAGAATGCCCTTGCGTTGTTGCTGGCCCTGGTTTTCCTCTCGGCAACCGGGTTGCTGGCCTGGCGCCTGCTCGATCCAGAAGGAAGCGAAGGGATCTGGCAGCGGCTACCTCTCTCTCGGATCCCTTGGATTCGGGATCTATAGCCAGTTATTCCGAACCAACTTAAGACCCTTTCCGGTCTTCAGCCGGCCGCAGTCATTTTATAGTCGTTTCAGTTATTTCAGGTTAGGGTGAGACTCCTGGGCTGCTGATCGCGCCAGCGGGACGGAGTCCTTGAAAAGCCCTCTGGCCCTGTGCATTTAACGTTTGTTTTAGTGTTGTTTTAGGTGTGAGTGCAGTGTCCTAGTTGGAATGAAACGACCGTAATGAGGAATGAAACTGTTCCGTCGCATTGCCTGGGGGTGGTCGCGGAAGCGGCGTGGAAGGCTTGGGCGGCACCGCTGAGCAGCTGGGAAGCGTCTTAACCTAACTTGAAATGACTACAATGGGATCGACTCCAGCTCTTCTCCCAAGATGGGATCCCTGAAATACAAAGTTTGCTGCCAACCAGGATGAATTGGGTTTTGGCGCAGGTCAGCAGTGACGGGATGGCCAAAGTTACTGCTCAGCAATTGTAACGTTAAAGCCCTTATTTTTCAGGGTTTCCGCATGATAGCGGGCATATTCCAGTTGTTCAAATGCTGCCAACTGCACAAACTTCTGGCCATTCACATCTTTGACAAAGGCCCCATCAGAAACTTCTCGAGCACGTGCCAAGCTCTCTGCCCCTGAGTAGGTAGTGAGCACCAAGAAGGTTCCCTCGCCGCGGTTCGGCCCCAGAGAGTCTACGCTGTTGTCGCTTAGGGGCACCACGTTCTGGGATCCCGCAGAAGTAGGCGATGAAGGTTGGGACGGGCGCTCCAGGCTGGCTGCCAACTGCTCCACCGTTTGCAAGCTGGGGGGAGAGGGTTCCTTGGAAGCCAAGGCCAAGTCAGTTTGCAGGCTGTCCAGCAGGTTAGGAACGCCTTGAAGAGGATCCACCTGTACGTCCTTCAAGTCCGGGGTGGCCGTCAAGCCCAGCGCCAGCCGATCCGGATCCAAGCCACCGGAATAGAACTCCTCTCCCACCTGCCCTTCCACCGGTTCCAGTGGGATCAGGGGCAACTGGGCCAAATCCAGCTGGGCAGGGATCCCTTCTTCCGCCCTGTGGGCAGCGCTTTGGGGCAGGGACAGTTCTTCCGGCCAGATCAGCCAGCGCACCCCAAAGCCAATCCCCGCGCAGGAAAGCACCCACAGCAGCAAGACCCAGAGGGGCGAAAAGGCCCCGGAGGGCCGCGGCATCTCTTCCTCTTCCAAGTCTTCCACCACCTCTTGAATGAGTACAGGTGAAGGGCGCTGTACAGAGCTGGTATTCCCAAGCTGACCTGCTCGTGGGGGCGGGACAGAGTCCATGCGCTGCAAACGCTGCCAGAGGCGGAATCGCTCCAGTTCTTTCAGCACATCCAAATGCAGATGGCTCAGCGCCTCCTGAAGAGCAAGTTGAGGAACTGGATGTGAATGGGACTGCTGTGCCGGAGACAGGGGTTGGGTAGGGTCTGGGGGAAGCGGAGAAGGACTCATAGACAGCCCACACTCAACTTGATGTAAAGTCGGAGAGCAAACAATGCCGATCCACTGTTACAGCCGGAAACAGCCTAACAGGAGAACCCACCTTGGGAACAAGGATTGCCAGCGCTCTATACCCTGCCATAAATCACCATGCCATAAGGCTATGGCAGTCTTCTAGGGCTTTGCCTCCAGATAGAGGGCACGCACATCTGTCGGTAGGTTCTGAAGCAAGATCTGGCGGGCAGAGGCAACGATGGCATCCACGTCTTCTGGGGCGAGGTAATATCCGTCAGCCTTGAGTTGGTCGGCAATGCGAACCGGTGACCAGCCAAACCGATCCCGCAGCAGCAGAATGAAGCGCAGATCCCCCGGCAAGGTATCCAAACCAGCAGTCAAATAACAGGCCAGTGCCGGTGAAAGAGAGGACTTTGCCCCGCCTCTGGTGGAGTCGAGACTGCAAGAAGCTTGAGGGCGGGTGGGGATCCCATCCAAGGATTGGATCAGCTCACGGGTTTGCTCCGCCAGCCAGGGTCGCAGCACAGGATCCCCTTCGCCAGCCGCTTCTTCCACAAGGCTGTGGACATCTAGGCGCTGTAGGCGCGGGTAAAGCCGCAACCAAACCTGCTCTCGATAGGCAGCCCACTGCTCGGGCGGCAGATGTTCGGCAAGGATCCCGTCCACCCACTGGCAGTAGCGGCAAAACAGGCCGATGAAGTAGCGCGCCACCTCCGGCTGCCGTTGAAAGGCCCGCAGCAACTCCAGATCGCTGTAATGGGCCACCCCCCGCACGATAGGGGCGTTGCATTCCGGCCAGAAGGCGGTAGCTTCGGGCATGAGAATTTCTCCCGCAGAAAAATCCCTAGCTATTCTCCAGGATCTCCCGGCAGGCGGATAACAACTGCTCCTGCTCCGGCAGGGTGCGCAGGCCAATGCGCAGGTAGCGATCTCCCAGCTCGGGAAAACTCAGGCAATCCCGCACCAGAATCCGGTGCCGCTGCAGCAGCGCCCGCTGAATTTGCGTGGCAGAGCCAGGGCAGCGCACCAACACAAAATTGGCTTGACCAGGCCAGGGATCCCAGCCGGGCAGCGCTTGCAAACCCCTGAGCAAATGCTCTCGGGCCACGGGCAGCCAGGCGAAGGTGCGCCGGCGAAAGTCTTCATCGGCCAAAGCTGCCGCCACTGCCACTCCCGCCAATCCGTTGACGCTCCAGGGATCCCGCCACTGTCGCCAGCGCTGCCAGTGATCCGGGTGCCCCACCGCAAAGCCAATGCGCAAGCCGGGCAGTGTGAAGAACTTGGTGAGGGAACGGATGACGATGGTGTTGGGATGAGCCGCCAGGTGGGGGATCAAGGTTTGGCTGCGGGGCATTGCCGACGGGCTGGAGTTTAAGCTCAGGGTGGGCTCCCCCGGCAAAAAGTCCATAAAAGCCTCGTCCACCACCACCCGGTCGAACTGGGGCAGGAGAGGCAGGATATCTTGCTGCGGGATCAGCCAGCCCGTCGGGTTGTGGGGGTTGTTTAGCCAGAGCACCCGGTTTCCCTTGCCTGCCACCGGAAGGGGTTCCTGCAGAAGGGTAAAACCGGCGGATCCCTGGCCGGGGAAAAAAGGCAGCGGCTTGATGGTCGCCCCTGCCGCCCGCAGAGCCCGTGCATACTCCCCAAAGGCAGGCTGGGGCAGCCATACCTCCCGCCCTTGCGCATCCCGGGCTGCCCAGGTGAGCAACTCCGCTGCCCCATTGCCCACAAAGATCCACTCAGGATCGACGGCCCAATGGTTGGCCAAACAGATGCGCAAGTCCCGATAGTCGGGATCCGGGTAGCGGCTGATTACAACCGGGTCTGCTGCAGACAGCGCCTGAGTCAGAGCTTGCAAGACCGATTCCGGTGGGCCCAGCGGATTCAAGCTGGCCGAAAAATCCAGAATCTCCTGGGGAGAGCAGCCAGCGATTGCTGCTCCCCAAGCCCAATTGCCACCATGTCGAGGCTGCTCCACGCCCTACCCAGCAGCCGAGTCCCAACCCGGCGAAATTAAGATTTCCCCCCTGCTACTGCTTCGCGGAATGACTTGCCCACCCTAAAAGTGGGGACGATGCTCTCTGGGATCACCATTTTTTGGTTGGTTTTCGGGTTGCGACCTTCCCGCTCTTTGCGCTTGCGAGCCTCAAAGGAGCCGAAGCCCACCAGGGTCACCTTCCCCTTGGGTTCACCGTTTTCATCGCGGGATGCGACCTCTTCGACAATGATCTCCAGTGCGGCGGAAATGACAGCCTCCGCTTCTTTTTTGGTTACATTGGCGCGATGAGCGACGGCATCAACAAGTTCTGCCTTGTTCATCCTGATCTCCTTTTGAGTTAGGCAATAAAGTTAGAGCGTTCCTTGGATCGCGGATTCGCTCAGGCGTTGCGGAGCGACCGCGGCCCAGAGTGTTCTCAGTGTGTGGGAGCGGGGCTTGCCCTGTAATGCGCCAAGGCGCCACCGGCGCGAATGGCAGGATTGCGGCAGTTGAGCTCCAAATCACTGACATATTCTACAGCTAAGTTAGGGCAGAAGCCTGCTGGGCAAGGGATTTTAGGGGATCTTAACGCAATTTTCTGGGAGACAAGAGACTGCATATACCCAGTTGGCTCGGATCCGACAGAAAGCTAGGGCTCACGACTCGGGTCGGAAGTAGGCCCGCATCACCTCTCGAAAGATGGGAGCGGCCCGTGATCCACCCCCACCGCCGCTGTTTTCCAGAAAGACCACGACCACCAATTCGGGCCGGTCGTAGGGAGCATAGCCAACATACCAAGCGTGGGATCGCCGCGGCGGATCCTCTGCGGTGCCGGTTTTACCAGCCGTTGGGGGAAATCCTGGCCCCAGGTTGGCGTTGCCGCCAGTGCCGTAAACCACGACATCTCGCAGCCCCTGCTGCAGGATCTCCAGGGTGGCAGGGGAAAGACCTACCTTTTGGCGCAGCGGCACAGGGCTTTCCGGGATCACCTGGTGCGAGAGCAAGGGGCGCACCCGCCAGCCCCCATTGGCCACTGCCGCCGTTACCACCGCCATTTGCAGCGGCGTAGCGGTAATAAATCCCTGGCCGATGGACATGTTGACCGTGTCGCCCACATACCAGGGCTCGCGCCAGTGGCGCTGCTTCCACTCAGCATCCGGCACCAGGCCAGCAGCCTCCCCTTTGAGGCCGATCCCGGTCAGTTGCCCCAACCCAAAGCGGCGCGACCATTCTTGCAAAGGGGCAGCCTTGGTGCCGAGGGCGATTTGGTAGAAAAAGGTGTCGCTGCTGTAGGCCATCGCCTGCCGGTAGTTCAGCCACCCGAAGCCGGCCCGGTTCCAGTCCCAAAAGCGCCACCCTCCCACCTGGATGTAGGGGCCGGTCTGCAGCACGGTGTTGGGGGGAAAGGCTCCCGACTCAATCCCGGCAGCGGTGGTGATGATTTTGTAGGTGCTGGCGGGGGGATAGGGCCGCAGGCCGCGGTTGAGGAAGGGAAAATCCTGCTGCTGCAGGCTCTCCCACTGGGCTTGGGTGATGCGGCTGGAAAAGAGGTTGGGATCAAAGGTGGGATAGCTGGCCATGGCCAGGATCGAGCCATCGCTGGGATCCATGGCGATCACCGCTCCTTTTTGCTGGCCGAGGGCTCGCTCTGCCGCCTGCTGCAGCCGCACATCCAAAGTGAGCTGCAGGGTGTTGCCCGGTTGGGGCGCTTGTTCCCCCAGCACCCGCAGCACCTCTCCCATGGCGTCCACCTCCACCTGTCGCCCGCCCCATTGGCCGCGCAGATGGTTCTCGAACAATTCCTCCACTCCCATCAGGCCAACGATATCCCCCAGGCGATAGCTAGGATCCGCCCGCAGTTGTTCCTGCGAGATCTCGCCGGTGTAGCCCAGCAGGTGAGCGGCCAAGTCGCCGTGGGGATAAAACCGCACCGTCTCCGCCTCCACCATCACTCCCGGCAGCTCGCGGCTCATCTCCTCCAGTTGAATGACCACCTGGGGGCTGGCGTTGCGCAGGATGCGCACGGGAAAAGGGGAACGATATCCAGCCTGTTCTAGCTTTTGGGCGATCTCCTCAGGGGCGATGTTCAAGTAGTCTGCCAACTTGGGGATCATCTCCTGCCAGCGCTGCCGCGACTGCACCAGAGGCCAGAGGAAGACCGAGTGGGACAATTGGCTGCCCGCCAGCAATACGCCGTTGCGATCCACAATGCGTCCGCGTTCTGGCGGCTGGGGCAACAGGCGAATGCGGTTGGTATCGGCCAGCTGGCGGTAATACTGGGTGCGCGCCAACTGCAGGTAGGCCAGACGGGATCCCAGCCCTCCAAACAGCAGCAGACTGGTCAGCAAGAGCAAGACAACGGCCCGATAGCCCTGCCCCACCGTTTTGGCCGATGCGGATCCCAGCCAACGAGGGCTACCGCCGTCCGGCAGGGGTGGGGGAAGTACCCGGCGGGGGGCAGGCGGTCTGGAATGGGGGGAGAACAGGGCTTGCGGATCCCGTCCTGCCAAGGTGTGGGGGCTTCGCGCGGCGTTGCTGACGGGGTAGAGTTTGGCCATGAACTTGCCAGAAGAATTGCAACCCATACACCCAAAATCAAGAGGAGACGCCCGCTCTTGGGCGGGCCCTCTCAGCATCCATCCAGTATCCCTGGCTGCGGCAAGCCTCGTCCAGGAGTGGCAGCGTGGATAGAGCAGAACAACAACGGCTGCGCCAGGCTGCCTGGCTGATGGTGGGCAATGGCCTGCGCCTGGGGTTGTCCGGGGCCTATTTCATCCTGTTGGCCCGTCTGTTGGGGCCGGAAGCCTTCGGGGTTTTCTCTGCCATCTTGGCCTGCAGCAACCTGGCCGCCCCGTTTGGCTATTTGGGCCAATCGGAACTGCTGATCCAGCGCCTCAGCCGGCAGGGATCCCCGACTTGCACCCAGGGGGTTGGCCCCAGCTTATGGCTGGCGGGATTGGGCTGTGGGGGGATGGCGCTGGTGTTGTGGCCCCTCTTGAGCGTTTGGCTGGCCGGGACGCCGGCAGCGGTGGTGGGGGTATTGCTTTTGAGCGATCTGCTGTTCATCGCGGTGCCAGAGGTGTACAGGGGGATCCTGATCGGGAGAGAGCAGGTTGCCGGCGTAGCCCTCATCGACACGGGCATGGCGCTGGGGCGATTGGGGGCAGTATTGCTGGCGGTGGCCTTAGGCTGGGGATCCCTGGTGCAATGGGCTGTTCTGTACGGCCTGATGGTGTTGGTCGTGCTGCTGCTGATCGCGAGGGGGATGGGGCGGTGGAGCGAGCCTTCTCCCCCCTTGGCCCTGATCTGGAGAGATCTGCGGGAACGGCTGATAGCGGGCTGGGACTTTGCGGTGGGGCTGGCCGCGGTGAAAACCTTCACCGATTTGGATAAGCTGCTCTTGCCCCGCTTGGCCTCAGCAGCGGCGGGGGGTCTTTACAGCGCTGCCTATCGGGTGATCAACTTCTCGCAAACGCCGATGATTGCTCTGCTCACCAGCCATTTTGCCGAGCTGTGCCGCCAAGGCCAAAAAGGACTCCCACAAGGCTGGCGCTACGCCTGTCACCTTTCCCCTTGGGTGGTGGGCTACGGCAGTTTGGCCGCCCTGGGGCTGGCGCTGGGATCCTACGGGATCCCCTGGGTGCTGGGATCGGCTTACCGGGAAACGGCCCTCATCCTGCGCTGGCTCAGCCCGGTCATTTTGCTGGAAGGGATCCACCTTTTGCTATCTCACCTGCTCACTGGAGCAGGGTTGCAAAAGCCCCGCAGCCGTCTGCAACTGATGGCTCTGGGGCTGAATGGGCTTTTGAATGCGGTTTGGATCCCAAGGTGGGGTTGGCAGGGGGCGGCCCTAGCGACCTTGCTGTCGGAGATGGCCTTGGTGCTGGCTTTGCTGCTGTTGATTGGGGGGCGATTGCACGCTCTGCAGAGATCTGGGCCTAGGGAGCCTTAACAATTTTGTAGGTGGCTTTGGCATCGGGGCCAAAGGTGATCACATCCCCCGACTTGAGCTGGTGGGTGGTCAATTTCTGGCCGTTGATCAACAAGCCATTGGTGCTGGGGCGACCTTCCAGATCCCCATCCAAAATGCGGTAGCAATATTCTCCCTCTCGCTCGGCGGGAATCCGCAGCAGCATGGCGTGGTAGCGGGAGGCATACTGAGAGTTGAGACAGATGTCGTTCGCCAAGTCCCGACCGATGAAGTATTTGGCGGATCCCAGCACCTGGGTACGGCGGCCATCTCGGTCTTCCACGATCAAGATGTGCTGGTGGGTACCGGAAGGAGAAGGCACAGATTCAACCATACTTCCGCTGTCAATACCAGTGTTTAACCGTACCTCAAACTATACCGAAGTTTAGCCTTCTTCCTGCTATCGCTGGGTCTGCAGAATCGCTCATCCAGCGCCCCAGAACTCTCGACCGATCCAGTGGGCTAGCGAGGAACATTCTGGAGCAATGAGCCGACCCATCCGGGGAAGAGGGTGTAAGCTCCTACCGCCCATTGGGCCATGCCCACCACCACCTCTGACTTGGACTGGCGAGCGGCATCCCAAATGGCTTCGGCAACTTCTTCCGGCTGGCTGACCCAAAAACTCTCCAGCGCCTGTTGCATTTGCTCACGGGCTTTGCCACCTGAGGTTTGGGCTTGGCTGTCGGGAGAGGACGCTGGCCCCACCTCATCCAGAAAAATGGCTCGCTTGAGGAAATTGCTGCTGACGATGCCCGGATGGACGCCAATTACCTGGATCCCTTGGGGTTGCAGTTCCAGACGCAGCGCTTCTGTCAGCCCACTGACCGCGTACTTGCTGGCACAATAGGCGCTCATCTGGGGCAGGGGCATTTTGCCGCCAATGGATCCCACGTTGATGATCTGGCCTTTTTTGCGCTTCAACATGTCGGGGAGCACGGCTCGAATGGTGTGGAGGTAGCCCCAAAAATTGACCGCCATCAGAGCCTGCCAGTGCTCCGGGGTGGTTTGCAAAAAAGGGCCACTCATGCAGATGCCGGCGTTGTTGATCAGGCAATCGATGCGGCCATAGCGTTCTAGGGTTCTCTCCACCAGGTTTTGCACCTGTTCTGGCTGCGTGACATCGGTGGGAACGGCCAAGACCTCGGCATTTAGGCTTTGCTCCAGGTCGATGGCCGTTTGCTTCAGGGTTTCGGCAGTGCGGGCAGCCAGCGCCAATCGGTAACCCCCACGGGCAAAGGCAAAGGCAGTAGCTCTGCCGATGCCTTCAGAGGCGCCTGTAATTAAAACAACATCGGCCATCCTGCTTCTCCGCAAATCTGGACTGGGATCCTTCTACCTGTTGTAGCTTCTCCGAGAGTTAGGGATCCCTGCTTGGCTGAGGGCTTAAGATACTGAACGATAGCGAAGATAAGGTTTATGGCCTCTACCTACTCATTTGACATCGTCAGCGATTTCGATCGGCAGGAACTGGTGAACGCTGTGGATCAAGCCCGACGGGAGATCAAACAGCGCTACGACCTCAAGGATACTCAGACGGAAATTGAGCTGGAGGAGGGATCCCTGACCATCACCACCGCCAACGACATGGCCCTCAACTCCATTCGGGATCTGCTTCTTACCAAAGCGGCCAAGCGGGGTCTATCCCTGAAGATCTTCGACTTCCAACCCCCAGAGAGCGCCGGCGGCAACCGAGTGCGCCAGGTGGTTCACCTGAAAAAGGGCATTGATGCCACACTGGCCAAACAGATTGCCAAGCAAATCCGCGACAACTTTAAGAAAGTGCAGCCTGCCATTCAAGGGGATCTGGTGCGCGTTTCCGGCAAGGATAAAGACGAGCTACAGGCGGTCATTCAAATGCTTAGGCAGCAGGACTACCCGGTGGCGCTGCAATTTGTCAACTATCGATAGGGATCCTCTGGGCTTCCGTATCTTTCCCCTCAACCCCTCTTGCAAGATTAGAGATCTCAGGATCTGTGAAATGTTGGGTTTAATGGCTGCTGGAAATGGTGATGGCCTACGCTCCTCAAAGCTTGAGTTTTCGGCCAATTGGGATAGGGGGCTCTGGTGAGAAATCTTGTGAAAGTAACCGTCGGAATCAAGCCAGTAAGTCCTTGAGAATCTCATTGGAAAATAGCCAGCCATTGGGTGGGATCAGCCGCAGCCGACCCGCCTCGCAACTGGCCCAGCCCTTCTCGAAATAGGGATCCAGCTTCTCCAAAGCTTGCTCGACCTTTGCCCGGCCAAAACGCTCTTGCAAATGGCCCAAATCCAGACCTTCCTGTAAACGCAGCCCCAACATCAAAGTATCCATCCAAACTTCCTCTGGAGATGCTTCAGGAGGGAGGGGGTAGACTCCAGCTTTCACCTGCTCAAAGTAGTGGTAAAGGGTTTTGGGCTGCTGAATGCGCCGTCCCCCCTCGTAGCCGACGGATCCCATGCCAAAGCCGAAGTAAGGGCGATTTTCCCAGTACACTCGGTTGTGGCGACAGGCGTAGCCGGGGCGGGCAAAATTGGAGATTTCGTAGTGGATGTAGCCCGCTTCGGTGAGCAGCTCCCGCGCCATTAGGTACATGGCAACTGTGGTTTCCTCGGTGGGCAAAGGCGCATCTCCCGGTCGGTACATCCGGCCAAATCGGGTTCCCGGCTCAATCGTCAGATCATAGACGGAGACATGGGTGGGGTTAATCTCAAGAACAGCTCGTAGAGACTGCTGCCAGTGTTCCAAAGTCTGGTAGGGCAGCCCAAAGATCAAATCCAGGTTGAAATTCTCAAAGCCCGCCGCCTGCAAGTCGGCCACGGCTTCGTAAACTTCCTCCACTCCATGCAGGCGGCCACAAGCGGCCAGCAGCTCCGGTTGAAACGCTTGTACCCCCAAGCTGATGCGGTTAACCCCCAGCTCCCGGTAGCCCGCCAACTGCTTCCGCGTCAGGGTGCCGGGATTGGCCTCTAGGGAAATCTCACAGTCAGGATGAAACGGGATCCTCTCTTTCAGCTCGTTCAAAATCCGCCCCACTTGCTCCACCGTCAGCAGAGAGGGTGTGCCACCCCCGAAAAAAAGGCTGGTCAACGGTCTGGGATCCCCGGCCAGATGGCGGTAGCGGTAGGAGCTGCCGATCTCTCGGCAGAGCATTTGCACGTAAGTTTCTATCAACTCTCGGGTGCCCAAGCCCGTGGCAAAATCACAGTAGTGGCAGCGCTGCCGACAAAAAGGGATGTGCAGGTAAGCTGCTTCAGGCCAATCAACCTGGTCGCGGCAGGGTTGCGGAGCAGTACCGGTCGGAGTGGGATCGTGCGAAGCAATTGCCACAGCCATGGGTCAGCTCAAACGGGATAGAACCACTATACTGATAGACTCCGAAACTCCTCACGAGGAGGGATCCCATGGGAGCTGTGCGCCTGGCGGTGATCGACTATGATGCCGGAAACTTGCATTCGGCTTGCAAAGGCTTGGAGCGTGCCGGGGCAGAGGTGCATCTGGTAACAGAGCCGGTCGGGCTGGAGCGTTTCGACGGGATCATCCTGCCGGGAGATGGGGCTTTTGATCCGGCCATGCAGCAGTTGCGAGAGCGAGGCTTTGTGGATCCCATCCGGGAGGCGGTGCAGCGGCAGCAGCCCTTCTTGGGCATTTGCATTGGTTTGCAGGTTTTGTTTGAGAGCAGCGAAGAGGGGGTGGAACCGGGGCTGGGCATCGTGCCCGGACGGGTGCAGCGCTTTCGGCCAGAGGCGGGCCTGCGCATCCCTCACATGGGCTGGAATCAACTGCAACTCACCCAAGCCCACTCTCCCCTCTGGGCAGGGATCCCCGATCAAACCTGGGCCTATTTTGTCCATTCCTATCACGGTGTGCCCAGCGATCCAGCCTGGGTGGCTGCCACGACCCAACACGGGAGCCAAACCTGTGTAGCCGCCATTGCCCGCGGCGCTTTGTTTGCTACCCAGTTTCACCCAGAAAAGTCCGGCCCCTACGGCTTGAAGATGCTGCGCAACTTTGTCGAGTTTGTTGCCCGTTGTTCCCCCTTATCTGCTCCCAGAGCCTAGTGCCCCATGAACTATTGGCTGATGAAATCTGAGCCCAGCGTTTACAGCATCTGGGATTTGCAGCGGGAGGGCCAAACCCTTTGGGATGGCGTGCGCAACTACCAAGCCCGCAACTATCTGAAGGCAATGCAGCCTGGGGATCGCGCCTTTTTCTACCATTCCAATGCCGAGCCACCCGGAATTGCCGGTTTGATGGAGATCCTGGAAACCCACGTGGTGGATCCCAGCCAATTCGACCCTGCCAGCCCCTACTATGATCCCAAGTCCACTCCAGCAGATCCCCGGTGGTACACGGTGCGGGTGCAATTTTTGGCTGCTTTTGAAAGAGTGATCCCTTTGGCCAAATTGCGGGCCACCTTCACCCCGGAGGAGCTGGAGGTGGTGCGGCGGGGCACACGCCTGTCGGTGATACCTGTGGCTGCAGAGGTTGCGGAGCGCTTGCTCTCACTGGCAAACCTCTCCTCCTGATCTGGGGTAAGCTTCCCGACGGTCTCGCCCGACCATTTCCTCTCCGAGGCAGCTAGCCTCTACAGCGCCGACTCTGTTTTGCTGCCAATTTGACCTAAAACAAACATAAAGGGATTCAAAAAATAGGAAACTGGGCATTCAACGCCTGCCTAGGCTTGAGGAAGGAACCCAGGGCGAGGTTACTGTGGCGCTGCACAACAACTATGCCCGCTGGAACCAAGCAATTGTTCAATGGGCAACGCTGGGAGTTCCTCACGGTACGCCAGTTTACCTCAGCGTAGATGAAGAAGTTTTAGCAAGTCTAGGCTTAGGCCCAGTTGAGGACTTTTGCCAAGCCGTGCGCGCCCAGGTGGTAGATGGCCAGCGAGTCCAGCTATCAACTCTGCAAAACCAAAGCTTGCCCGAACCAGCAGGAGTTGCCTTCTTGGCGCTGATGGTGCTCGCCGCCAACGACATGGTGAGGGATGAGGAGCTGGATGAGAGGGACTTCTTTACCCATTTTTGTCAACGATTGGGGGTAGGCGGCGACACTCGTCCCACTGGGATGAAAGCTGGAGATGAAGAAGGCCTATGGCAGGAGTGGAACCAATGGCTAGAGGTAAAGGGATGGATTGCCACCGCCGAGCCAGGGGAAGGCCCGCGCCGGTATTTGAATTACCCCATTTCCCAAACCCTGCTGCGGAAGGCAGATGTTCAACGGTTGTGTCGCGTGTTTTATGAGAGAAAGTGGACTACCGCCCGCAGCGAAACTAAGTTACTGGTGGACTTGGCGAGCGAAAAAAACCTGAACCGCCATCTGGAAGAGCTGCTGGACGATCGCCAGCGACACGAGGTACTGGGCGCCGAAATCCTAGCCGTCCATCAGGAGTGGTTAGACGCACAATGCCCGAAACCTGAACAATTTAGCCGACGTCCCCCCACGTGCCTGATTGCAGGGCTGTATCGCACCGAAGATCGGTGGGGGAATCCAGAGTACTACCCTTACCCCAAAGTTCCGCGTCGTTGGCCAGTTGCCGAGGTGACCGTAGAAAACCTAGGTAGCTTGCGTTGTGAGCGCTCTGGTTGGTTTTTCCCTGTTGGCGCACCGCTTTCTGCTGCCGATCTAACAACGGGGAAGTCATGGCCGATTCGAGATCATGCCCACTTGCGGGAACTCCAGCTGCCAGCTCGAGACTTTTGGGTCTTGGTGCCCGATCCTGAGAACCCCGAGTCTAGTGCGCTGGCTAGTTGGGGAGCACCTAAATTGGGCAGTCATTTCACAGTGCTGTTTCGGGAAGCACTCTGGTTGGACTTGCAGCAGCTACGAGAAGAAAAGCTGCTGCAGTGGGAGGGCGATCGCCAGCTTGCCTTTGAAGTAACCTCTGGCTGGTGGGAAATCCAAGAATGTCAGGTGCTGGCGCCGGTATGGGACGGTTTGTTTTTACAACATCCTGAGCTGAAAGAGGCCTTACAACCACGCGATCGTCTGCACATTGCCTTGGGTGGAGGGCTACGGGTACCGCAAGGACAAGGTTGGCTCGAGGGTCACTTGCCAAAGGTGACTGTGTACGGGTTTCAGCCTACGGTAGCCGTGACTCTAACTGAAGTGCGTACCGGGAGCATATATCTTCCAGAAGACCATCGCTCTACCAACCAGCCTTGGGATTTGCCCGCAGACTTACCTCCCGGTACTTACCAAATCCAAGTACGGGGCGGAACTGCCCACCAGGAACGCTTTTTGAAGATCCTGAGTTGGGGTGATTTGTCATTAGCTTCCCTAGAGTAGAGGCATAACTCTATGTCGAAAAAATCTTCTCGGTCAGAGCAAACTTACTGGGGCTTTCGCACCCATACCTCCAGATACAAACCCCAAAAGTTGCTGAATTACTTACAAAAGCGGGTTACTCAAGAAAACTTGGCCGATGTTGTGTCTCATGTTCGTATTGAGAAGGGCATTAAGGAAAGAAGTAGGGGAGAGTATTACTTCTACTTGGGTATTAAGACAAATGCGCGCTCTGATTGGTCATCCACACAAAACACCCTTGAGCAACTGATTAAAACAGTGAGAGGTATCAGTATAGTTAGGATTCGAAGAGAAGGATTTTGCTGGGAAGATATTCGACACATGGTGGGTATCGCCTATGAGTTGGAACGGGATACCCAACCCATTGAGTATTTCCAAGTCAAGCGGCCACCTAAAGTCAACCCACTTGGTTTGGAAACACCTATAGCAGAGGCGGCAGGAAGCGATCGCTCCCAGCCGTGCGAACAGCTGCTTTGGTGGTTATCGGCAGCCGGTTCTGGTTCTTGGGAAACCTTTCAAGCCGTATGCAGTCACCTAGATCTAGTCCAACCGCGTCGGTTGTGGCGTCGGCTGCAGTTGTTAGGGCATCTTCTGGCAGCTCAGGATGGTCAACACTGGCAAATGCAGCCACCTTCCCTGCAGCCAGTGAGCAAAAATTGCTACGTGCTGTACGGTCAGCGAAACGCCAGCCTGCAAGAGTCTTTGCAGCAGTTTGGTCGCCTTGTGAAGATCCCTCAACCTCGAAGGGATGCTCCACCCTGTTGGCAGCTTGAGCTGCAAGCTGATGCTGCCAATGCAATTGCCGAGTTACGGACCAAATACCCTGCCCTAGCCATTCGTCCGGTCGAGGCCCCTCCTCCTTGGGCTGATTGGGTAGCTACGCTAAAGGTCGTCGATTGGGTGCCACTTCACCGCTATCGACTAAAGCGCTACGATGGGAGCAGCTTCGTAGATGTGCCAGACGCCGAGGAAACGGGTTTCTACGAGCTGTACGAGGAGGGATCCCAACAGCAGCATGCCCTATTCTACGACCGCCAGCACAACGCTTGGTACAGCGCCGAATGGTACAGTTTACGTTTTTTGGCTTTGACTCATCTTGCTCCCAAAAACCTATCAGTTAGTTACGACCCCAATGCCCAAGAACTATCGATCCCTATCAGCCAGCGCTGGCCGCTAGCCTACGAACGCTACTTGGTCATGCAATCGGGTTGTCTGCCTCGCTACAATCGCACAACAGAAGAACTGATTTATCAGAACATTGCACCAACTGTGTGGCAAGTCATTGGTGAACAGCTGCCGTTTTTTGATCTGGAGAAATAGTTACAGTTTTTGCCAAAGGCAAAGGAAAAACCATGTACGACCTCGTCGGTATCTATCAGCGGTTAGATCGAATCTACCAGCTTTACATTAGAAGTGCTTTTCCCTTACGTTACCCTGCTCTTAGCGCCGAGCGGGATCGCCACTTGCAGTACAGACCTGAGAATGCTCTGCTTAGTACTCCTCCCCTATTGGAGCCTACACCACTCTACCCTTCTTCTGGCAAAACCCTTGAGGAAGCAGCGAAAGCTTTACCCGCTGGTTATGAAGATTTGGTACATCTAGGCCAGTCTTTATTTCCAAACTTTCCGCTGTATGAGCACCAATGGCAAAGTTTGAAGGCAGCCATCGTTAACCAGAAGGATATTGTAGTAACAACGGGAACTGGTTCTGGCAAAACCGAGTGTTTCTTGTTGCCAATCCTAGCCCACCTTGCCCGGGAATCCCGTACCTGGGATCCCATGTCCCCTCAGAGTGGCGATACGTTCTGGTGGCAGCAGGAAGACAATCCAAAGTGGGTACCACAGCGCCAAGGGCAACAACGACCGGCGGCGATACGGGCCTTGATTCTCTATCCTTTGAATGCTCTGGTGGAGGATCAATTGCGACGGTTGCGCAAGGTGTTGGACAGTCCGGAAACCCATGCCTGGCTCGATCGCGAGCGCGGCGGCAATCGCATCACCTTCGGTCGCTATACGGGACAGACACCCCTCCCCGGTCGTCAGACCCCTGAAAAGGTCAAAGAATTGGCCAAGCTATTGAGAGATCTTCAGGAGCAGCAGGGAAGAGTTGCTGTTCGGAACAAGAATTCGGATAAAGATTCGGATTTAGTATTTTATTTCCCTCGCTTAGATGGGGGAGAAATGCGCTCACGCTGGGACATGCAAGAACATCCCCCAGATATCCTGATTACCAACTATTCCATGCTCAACATTATGCTGATGCGGCAAATTGAGGCTGGGATGTTCGAGCAAACGAAAGCGTGGTTGCAAGCGGATCGAGGTAATAAATTCTTGCTGATTGTGGATGAGTTGCACACCTATCGCGGGACACCAGGGTCAGAAGTAGCTTATTTGCTGCGCTTGCTGCTGTACCGCTTGGGGCTAACAGTCAACTCAGAACAGCTACAAATTTTGGCGACCAGCGCCAGCTTGGAAGAGGGCGAGGCGGGCCGCCGGTTTCTCCGGGAGTTTTTTGGGCGCGATAACTTTGCGGTGATCGCTGGAGAACAAGTTGCTCCGGATCCCGAAGCCCCAGCGCGAGTGCGTCAGTATCAAGTTGCTTTTGCTCAATTTGCCAGAGATGTGCAGGCGGATCCCCTCCAGCCCCTGCGACCTCTCCCTATCCCCGAAGAAGCTCTGACCAAGCTGGTGCAAGAGCTGGGGGGCGATCCCAGCTCAAAACCACTGGAGCAGGCTTTGGGGGAGTGCCTCGAAGAACTCAAGGTTGGCGATGCCTTGCGGGAGGCCTGTCGGCAAGCTAGTGGCAGCGTGCGCGCCACCCCCATCCAAAAAGTTGACCAGCAACTGTTCCCGGGGGCGGCCGTGCCCCAAGGCGGTCTGGTCTCCGAGGCCTTGCGAGGATTGTTGATGGCGACGGCGGTAGCTCAGCGAGAAGACGGGCGATCGCCCCAGCCCGTGCGCGGTCACCTTTTCTTTCACAACCTGCAAGGTCTCTGGGCGTGCAGCAACCCTCACTGCAGCGTTGCGCAACGCTCTCCGGAGAACAACCAGCCGCCTTCACCCATTGGCGCTTTGCACAGCCAACACCGTCTCAGTTGCGACTGCGGGGCGCGTGTCCTGGACTTGATCGTCTGCGAAGTTTGCGGGGAGGTATTCCTGGGGGGCTATGCATACCAATCCGGCGAGTCCCTTATCCTCACTCCCGATCAACCTGACTTGGAAGGCATTCCTGATTTGGTGAACCTTACGCAGAGGTCTGGGAATTATCGCGTTTTTTGGCCCCTGCCCCACGACCCGGAACCTTGGGCGACCCAGCCGCAATATTTGGAGTGGACTGCTGGCAAGGCGAAGCGGGGGTGGGTTGAAGCCAAGCTCAACCCCGCTACTGGTGAACTCCGACAAGATAAAAGCCCCCCTAGAGAAGGCGAGGTTCCCGGCTGGGTGTACCAAGTGAAAGAGGGGGATGGGAATCAGCCCGCCTTGCCGAGCCGCTGCCCTCGCTGCGATACCGATCGCGCTCTCCGTGAGGCCTATCCCACTCCTTTGCGCGTGCACCGCACTGGATTCCAAAAAGCCTGTCAGGTGATTGCCGGAGCTTTGTTGCGGGAAATGCCAACACCGCAATCCCGCAAGCTGGTGGTTTTTTCCGATAGCCGCCAGGACGCAGCCAAGTTAGCCGCCGGTATGGAAATGGATCACTATCGCGATATGGTGCGCTTGCTGCTAGTGCGATCAGCAGAGGAGTATAGGCAAGACCTGCGGGCCTTTCTGCGCTGTGAGTTGCCTAGTCCAGAGGAACGACAGCAACGGTTGCGAGAATATCCCCGGTTGCTACAAGACGTTGAGGGGATGGCGGAGGATTGGGCAGCACGGGATCGCTTTCTTAATCGGCAAGGTGACATTGCTACAGAAGCTCTGCTTTGGACTCAAAACCGGCGACCTGCCAACGAGCAAGTTCGTGAACTGTGGCTCGAGATGCTCAAGTCTTACGGCGAGAAAGTTCCTCTCCTTGCCTTGCGGCGCACCCTGGCAGACCTGCTCTTACATTTGGGACTGTGCCCTGGCGGGATGTCCTTTAGCGCCCTTTACTATTCCGTCAATAAGGATCGGCATCCCTGGACTGAGCTCTACAACTGGCAAAGTCAACCAGTAACACGAATTGCTGCCCGAACACCAGAGCAAAACAGACACCTCGATGAACTCGATGCCTATTTAGCTGATGAAATGATGTTTACGCTGTTTGCCCATGCGGTCAGAAACATCGAGTCTTTTGGACAGGGCTATGTTACAGCTCAAGTTCCTCCGGAACTGCAAGACGTTGCCAGCGCGGTTATCCGCCAATTGGGAATTCGCAAGCGGCATCGATACTCCAAATTCTGCAGACCGGGTACTAGGCGGGAATTACCCCAGTACGTGGAGCGATACTTGAGAAAATTAGAGGAACAGGGCAAGCCAGACTTAAAATCCCAGATCGAGCGGGAGTTGAACAAAATCGGTACCCGTAGCGAGAACGGATTGGTTTTGGATCCAGATCGCCTCTACCTTGTGCCCGTCTCTCGCGAAGGTCTTCAAGGCTACCGCTGTCCTCAATGCGGGGCCTTTTACTTGCACACTGCGGGGGGATGGTGCCCAGAGTGCAGTGGCGGTCGCAACACCAGCAAACGCTCTGACCCGCAGGCCATCCGACTGCAGCCGAGCAGCTTGCCGCGCGATTTGGATTACTACGCCTACCTCTCCGACCCTGAAAACGAACCGTTTCGGATGAATGCTGCCGAATTGACAGGGCAAACCGACAAGGAGGATCGCCTCAAACGGCAGCGCTGGTTCCAGGAAGTGTTCCTAGAGGGAGAAATACCGCTGGCTCAGGGCATTGATTTGTTAAGCGTGACTACCACTATGGAGGCTGGCGTAGACATCGGCGGCCTGCTGGCAGTGATGATGGCAAACATGCCGCCCCGACGGTTCAACTACCAGCAGCGGGTGGGACGGGCTGGTCGGCGCGGTGCCGGGGTCTCCTTGGCAGTTACGTTTTGCCGGGGTCGCAGCCATGACGATTTTTACTTTCAGCGCCCTGAGGCCATTACCGGCGATCCGCCACCCCCGCCCTACATTGACCTGCGCAGCCTCACCATTGCTCGGCGCGTCGTCGCCAAAGAAGTCTTGCGGCAGGCTTTTCAAGATCTATCGGTTGCAGCGGATCTCGAAGATGCAACCAGTGTCCACGGCGAATTTGGCTTGGCCAAAAACTGGCGGCAAGTGGAACCGTCGGTTCGGGATTGGATTGACAACCATCCCCAAGACATTCGAGCTGTGATTGCCCAACTTTGCCAGCAGACTTACATTTCAGCCGAACAGCAGGAAGAGCTGTATCGCTACATCCGCGAGGAGTTGGTCAATAAAATTCGCGAGATTGCTGAGTCTGAAGCCTACAGCCAAGATCAACTTAGCGAACGTCTGGCCAATGCCGGCATTTTGCCCATGTTTGGCTTTCCCACACGGGTGAGGTTACTTTACACTCGCTGGTCTGCCAGCGAAGGCACCATTGATCGCGACTTGGATACGGCGATTGCACAGTTTGCCCCTGGCTTGGAAATCGTCAAAGATCGGGCAGTACACACCGCCTGCGGATTGGTGGAGTTGGTGCCTCACCCAAGAGGCGTACAATCGCGTCCCGGCTTGGTGCCGCCCCTCGACAAACCCAATCGCTGGCTAGGTCTGTGCTGCAACTGTCAAGCCATGATAGAGGACTACCAGCCACAGCAGCCGCTTTGCTCTCCTCCCCCAGCTACCCACAAGCCGGCAAAGCAAGCCTGTCCGGTATGCCAGCAAACCACCCTCCGCTGCATTGATGCGCGGGAACCCAGGGGCTTTTTCACCAACTTGCAGCCGCGGGATTTTGATGGTCAATTTGAGTGGCAACCCCGCGTCAGTCGGCCAACCTTGGGCGCGGACGGACTTAAGGCGGAAGCGACGACCGCAACGACCGGCAACGCTCACCTGCGGGGAGGCAGCGATGACGTTTTAATCGTCAATGATCGCGGCGGCGAGGGGGGGTTCCTGTTACAAGCGGATAAGAAGTGGCCAGGAGCTTATGTTTGTCCTGAAGTTCAGGGGAAACGTTTCGAAGGAATAGGCCCTACCTATCGGATTGCCCTACTGTCTAAGCGACGCACTGACGTGCTGCTGGTCAGCCTTCAAACTTGGCCGCCTGGCGTGTTTGCTGACTCAACAACTGTGGAAGGGCGAGCAGCTTTGTATTCCTTCGCCTTCTGGTTGCGAGCGGCTGCCTGCACCTTTTTGGATGTCGATCCTGACGAGTTGCAAGCCAGCTTTCAGACAAAGGAAGAGGCTGGCCGAGTGGTGGGTCAGGCTTTTCTGTTCGACAAGCTGGAGAATGGCGCGGGGTATTGCCTCTACCTCGCTCAGCCGGAGGTCTTCTCGAAGCTGCTGGAACAAGAGGACTTGTCTCAACCCAACAGTTTGGCCTTCCGTTGGCTGCAGCACCAGCAGACCTGCGACACGTCCTGCAACAACTGCTTGCGCGATTACTCCAACCTAGCCTACCACGGGCTCTTGGATTGGCGACTAGCCTTGGATATGGCGCGCCTTCTGCGAGATGCTAGGGCACCGGTCGATTTGCAGAGCCCTTGGGGGGAAGAGCAGGAAAATCCCTGGCGGCGCTTGGTGGAGCAGGTACTGCCGCCACTGCTGGAAAACCTAGGCTTCCAGCAAGTGTCTCAGGATTTTCTCCTGCCGGTGTGGACGGGAAACCGGGGGCGGGAAGTGCGGATTGTGCGCCATCCTATTTGGACTGATGAGCATCCCATCTGGCAACAAACTGTTGAGCAAGTCCGTCAGGCCTATCCCCAGGCCCACATTCAGGCAATCAATCCTTTTTTGACGTTGCGACGACCAGGGGATGTCTTGGCAAAGTCAACAAAAACTACCCGCTCTAAGCGTCCTGGTGCTGCCTGACTTTATTTCGCTCAGTTTCTTTAGCCTGCGGTGGAAGAGGGCAGCGCGACTCAGTAGTCCAACACTGCCGACGCTCTCTCTACGGGCTAAACACGTTGGCAGAGGCGATTTCTTTCTATTCCAGGGCCTAATAGCCTTTCTATTCTCTGACTCTGAACTGCGCCAATCCCTACAGAGCTCCCTCCAATCCAGAGCCAAAAGCCGAGAGCCCCCACTGCTGCAAGCTATCGAAGGCAGCATAAGCCGTTAGATCTGGCTGCAGGGGCGTAATCGACACATAGCCCTCAGCAACCGCCCGCACGTCCGAACAGGGATCCACCTCCTCTTCCACCACCTCTCCAGCTAGCCAGTAGTAGGCCTTGCCGCGCGGATCCACCCGTTTCTCGTAGAGATCTGTGTACTTGCGCCAGGCCAGGCGGGCCAAGACCATGCCGCGTATTTCAGCCAGCGCTAGGGGGGGCACGTTGATGTTCAACAGCATCGGCTCCCCCAGGGGTTTCAGGCTCAGTTTCTCCAGTAGCTTCAGCACCACCTGGGCCGCTGGTTGAAAATCCTGATGGGTAAAACTGGCCAAGCTTACTGCCAGGCTAGGGATCCCTTCCAATAGCCCTTCCATTGCCGCCGAGACGGTGCCGGAGTAGAGCACGTCGGTGCCCAGATTGGCTCCCTGATTGATGCCGGAAATCACCCAATCGGGAGGACGATCCAATAGCCCGTCCAGACCTAACTTGACACAGTCGGAAGGGGTGCCCGAACAGGCCCAGGCCTGCACTTCTGGAGGAAATCCCTCCCGCACCGGATCCACCCGCAGCGGCTTGTGCAACGTCAAGGCATGGCCGGTGGCCGAGCGCTCCCGATCCGGACAGACCACCGTTACCTGGTGCCCCCCCAGCTGGGCCAGCGCTGCCGCCAAACACCGCACCCCTGCCGCCTGGATGCCATCGTCGTTGCTGATGAGAATATTCATCCCAGCCACCCCACACCCGCCCTTAGACATACACCAGTCTGACCCAATGATCTGCGCTGATCCCCCAGGTAGCCGAGTTCAGCGGCAGAATCTGAAAATTTACGGCTTCTTGGGGTTATTATTGGACGTAGCCTTTTGAACAATATCAGTAGGAACACAATGTCACCCCATGAGGTCAAGTGCCATTATGAAGCTAAGGTAAAGTAAACCCTGCGGTTTCCTTCCTCTTTGTATTTGCCTTCTTGTGTGTATCTTGCTGTTTCTCCATCCCCATCTTCCTAAGACTCCGTCCCGTTGACGTGTAGGTGCTCCGCACCGCCGGCGCGAACGCGGAAGCGTTGCATAGCCTACAGCCGGGTAAAGCTGGAAAGTCTGTAAAACCCATCAGGTCGCTCGAGCGACAGGAAGTTGATCTCATGTCACTTGTTTCCATCACATCGGCAACAGAGGCTCAGGAATGGCGTGAGCTTTGCCAGTGGGCCGAGGAGCACTACCGCTGTCGCACCTTTCCCAAAGACGTGCGCATTCCCACTCGTCCGGGATTGGTGTACATCACCCAAGAGGGAGTGGTGCGCCTGGTCAGCCAAACTCCAGAGCGGCGGGAGGTCTTTGTTGGGTTCATCACGGCTGGATTTCCTTTTGAGCTGAGCAACCCAGA
This sequence comes from Synechococcus sp. R5-12, assembly GCF_047502655.1. Classification (NCBI taxonomy): domain Bacteria; kingdom Bacillati; phylum Cyanobacteriota; class Cyanophyceae; order Synechococcales; family Synechococcaceae; genus Synechococcus; species Synechococcus sp. R5-12. The sequence continues at coordinate 24,033 of NZ_JANSIM010000017.1, forward strand.
GCGCTTTGAGTTGAAAGCCTGCACCCACGCCGATCGCACCACGGTGATGTGGTTTTACTGGCAGGATCTGGAGCAGTGGCCCTATCTGCACCAGAAGATTCAGGAAAACTTCCGCCAGCAACTGCAACGGAAGCTGCTGTGGTTGGGAAATCTGGGCCAACGGCGCGCCATCGATCGCCTCAAGGGCTTCTTGAGCCTGTTGATCGAAGAGTATGGACAGCCCTGTGAACAAGGGATGTATCTCCCCTGGCCCCTTACCCATGCGCAGATTGGGGATGCCATTGGGGCCACTCGTGTGACGGTGACTCGTCTTCTGGGATCCCTGCGTTCGAAAGGGTTTGTGCAGGTGCTGGATCAAAACTTAATTTGCATTCCCAACGGGGTAAAGCTCCAGCCCACTCCGAAGAAGGCGGCCAGCGCCTAACCCTGCTGTCTAGATGCTATCCAGAGTGTTATGCCTACAGCAGTCGGGAACTGCATTGCTGACGCGATGGGCCTGCAGCTCCACTACCGTACTTGGGGAGAAGGGATCCCTTCCCTCCCAATCTTGATGCTCCACGGCCATCCGGGCAATGCCGACTGCATGGCGGTATTTGCAGAGGCAGTGGCGGGAATGCACCCCTGTGTGGCGCCAGATCTGCGTGGCTACGGGCATTCCCAGGTGACGGATCCCTTCGAGATGGAGGATCACCTAGAGGACTTGGAGCGGCTGCTGGATCGCCTGGGCTGGCAGGAGTGTCTGGTTCTGGGCTGGTCTTTGGGCGGGATCCTGGCCCTGGAGTTGGCTTTGCGGCTGCCGCAGCGGGTAAAGGGTTTGGTCTTGGTGGCCAGTGCCGCCTGCCCCCGCAGCAACCATCCCCCCACCGATTTTTGGGATCAGGTCAACACCGGCGTTGCCTCGCTGCTCAACTGGCTTTGGCCCGGCTGGGAATGGAACATCGAGACCTTTGGCCGTCGCTCCCTTTACCGCTACCTGATGCAGCAACAGACCCCAACGGCCTATCGGTATTTGGCGCACATGGCCTTGCCCGCCTATCTGCACACCTCCCCCCAGGCTCGCCAAGCTCTGCGCGCCGCTTTGCAACGGGGCTACAACCGCGAGGGAGATCTGCACCGAATTCGCATCCCGGTACTGCTTATGGCCGGCGAGCGGGATCGCCACATCACCGCCAACAGCAGCCTGGCCACAGCCCGCGCCCTGCCCCACTGCACCTGCATTGTCTATCCCAACGTGGCTCATCTCTTTCCCTGGGAGATCCCCGACCGGGTGGGACAGGATCTGCGCCGCTGGCTCAGCGCTCAAGACTGGGCAAGTGGGATCCCGGTGGTTGGCTCTTCCGCTCCCTCTGCGGACAAGGCGGCAGAAGCCTGACCCTGGGCCAACTTCCGCAGCCGGGCAAAGGCCTCTTCCTCTAGATGGATCTGCTGCTGCTGTTGTTCTTCTGGGGTGCGCAGGCGCTTTCCCAACGGCTGTTGCAGCGTGCCCAAGAGCAACGGCTCGGAAACTCCCGGCTCGGGATGGATGACGGTGCGGGCCCGCAAGGTGAACACCGGCGAACCGGTGGAGAAGCGGCCCGGGGATCCCAAATCGCTGGCCGCCTGCTTCAGGGTGAGGATCAGTTGCTCTGGGGTGATATCCGGGCTGACAGCAATAACCGCTCGATCCGCCCCTTGGTCATAGACGGTGGTGTAGGGGGCAGCACCGGGAATGCGGGAGCGAAAGATCGGCCCCAAGCTGAGGGCAAAACATCCCGCTGTTAAAACCAGCGCAAACGCCGTGTAGCCCACCAGCGCAAACTTCAAGGGCCAATTGCGGATCCAGGCCAGCAGGGTGAGCATAGCCAGCAAGCCTGCCAGACCTAGCCCAATTTGGGTGGCAGAGGCAAAGAAAGATTCCAAAGTTGCATCCATGATTCCCCAGTTTAGCGGCTAGAGCTTCATCTCTAGGATGCAGGATGAGCCCGATTCTGGCTGCCCTATCTAAGGACTCCGTCCCGCTGGCACCCTGCTCCAGAAGGGCTTGGCTGGTTCTATCACCAAACCCCTGTGAGAAGAGGCAAGACAGATCAACCTACCAAACCCAGAAAGCGGCGAGCCCTACAGATTTGAGGAGCATGGGCAAGGTCGGATTCGAACCGACACGGTTTCCCGCCGCATTTTGAGTGCGGTGCGTCTACCAGTTTCGCCACTCGCCCGACTTGGAATCATTATCCTACTGAACTGGCGAAACCTCGTCAACCAATCCCCCGAACTCTATCGGCGGCGGTCTTTCTCCAGTTGCTGGGCCTTTTGCCGAAGCTGGCGGGTTTGCTCCATCACCTCCTCCAGATCCTCGTGGGATAGCCGCTCGACGTAGTTAATTTTGATCTCTTCCAGCAAGTCTTGCAGGAGAGAGCGAATTTCCTCCAAAGCGTGCTCCTGGCTGAGTTCCCGTGCCAAGACCTCACCAAACCGCTGCATCAGTTGCGCTGCCAGCTTGGAGCCAACGGGATCCTCGAAACTGCCCGTCAGGGTTTTGTAGGTGGTGGTGGTCAGCTCGTTGGCCAGGCGCTCCGTCAGTTGGCCAGGCAGGGATCCCAGGCCGGGAAGCTGTTCTAGAGTTTGCATGGCAGGCAACTGCTTGAGCAGGCCATCCAGGTTGTAGCGGAGCAGTTGTTGCAATTCCGGTTGCACCTGGGGCAAAACGCGGTAGAGGACAATGCGAAAAACCAGGTTGGCAATCGCCTCCAGCTCGTTGGTGTTGTTGATGTCGATGTAGTCGCGCTGGGTACGCGCTGCCGGCAGCAGGGGCAGGGATCCCCGCTGAATGGATACCTGGATTTGGTTGATCACCCGCACGACAATGACTTCCGTCAGATCCTCGGCGAAGTTGGTAACAAAGCCCTGGCTCACCTGGGCGCGTACCCGCTCCAGATCCAGCAACTGTGCTTGTCCCAGCCGGATGGTGACGGGGATCACCCGCAGCCAGCGCCAAAAGGGCAGCAGCAACAGCACATCGTACCAACGCCAGAGCATGGCATCCAGCCAATTGACGCCGGTGTAGCGGCGGCTGATGGCCACCGTGCGCAGCAAAAATTCCAGCCCAAACAGAAGCACGAAGGGAAAATCCAGCACCGGGAAAAAGTCAACAAGGTTACCGCTCTCACCAATGGGGCGGAAATAGTTGGTCTCAAAGAGGGGGCGCAGCCGGGTCTGGAAAAATTCAATTCCATCTGCGGGATCGGCGCTGGCCAAGTACTCAGCAGTCCAAAAGCGGGCAAAGGCGGCTCTGGCAGAGTCGGCTTCTGGGATGTGCTCCCGCATCAAATTGAGGATACGCACAAACTGGCCAGTTTTGTTGGCGCCCTGAAAGGGATTGGTCTCGATCATCTCGTCGCTGAGCTCCCGCAAGCGGGCCAGGATTGGTGCTGCCGCTTCCGACTCCACGCCAAACCGCAGGGTAACCTGGCGCAGCTCATCCACCAAGGCCAAGTAGCGCTGGGTTTCGGGGTTGGGCTCGATACCTTTGATGGGATCGTATAGGTCGGTCACCGGGGAACGGCTGGTTTCTTCGGAAAGAATCGGCAGCGGAATGGGAGGACCAAAGGCGCCAAAAATTTGCACCCGACCCTGGAGCCAAAAATCTCGCCCAGGCACATAGCTCATGTCGAAGAGCACCAAGCACAGGTTGCTCAGGGCCAGCAGGGCCATCCCCTTCTCGTAGAGGAGCAGCCAGCGACTTCGCCCCCTGAGGACAGAGCGTCTGAGAATCCGTTGAGCAGCGTTCAAAGGACTCCGTCCCGGCCTTGGGTCAACCAGTTGGTTTGAGTCAGCCTTAGTCTACCACCCCTGGGGTGAGCCACCCTTGGCTTGAGCAAGCTGTAGTGCAACCTGGCCAAAATGCCGCCAAATGGCCTCTGCCTGTGGCCCCACCTGGCGCAGAATCCAACCCTTACAGATGGGATCCGGAGACTTGACCAGCCAGTATGGGGACTCCGTTCCGCTGATGTGAACGGTCAGCCAAGTGGGTTCCGGCCAATCCCCCAGCAAGTACAGGGATCCCCAACAGAGATGGGATCCCAGCACTGACGCGGCGGAGACCTGCCGATGGGGAAAGTGCAGGTCTATGTGTTCCTGCAGCCAGAGTTTTCTCCCCTCGGGGGAGGATGGGATCCCAGCAGTGACCCAAACTTGCAAGCAGTTGGCAAGATGTTCAAACTGCCAGCGCTCGTCCATGGCCAGTCGTCCGGCAGTCCAGATCTCGGCATAGGCCAGGCGGGCTGTGGGATCCAGTTCGATCTGCACCTGCTGGCGAAAGTCTGCCCCTGCCCCCGGAATGGTCGGGTGAGGGATCCAGATCAACTGGCTGGTGGGGGCCAGCTTGACCTTGACCTGTTGCCGAATCAAGCCGGGATGTAGCCGCATTGCCCCTTGGGTGCGAATTTCCAGCGCCGAGCCTGGCCCCAGCCCGATCTCGATCCGGTGGCGATCCCCACCCAGCAGGCCGCCGTTGGGGTTGCGCAGGTAGTACACAGGTGGCTCCCCAGGGGATCCCAGCCATTGCAAGGGAGCCTGAGAATACTCCCAAATGTGGGTATGGTCGCCTCGGCGGGTTGCCTTCAAGATGGCCTTACCGAAGTTCACAGGCGGCTCACCGAGGGGGGGTCGGCCTTGATGGGGCGAAACAGCACCTCCCGCTCCAGCCAACTGAGAACCTGCTCCAGCCCCTCACCCGTGCGCAGGTTGGTAAAGACAAAGGGCCTATCTCCCCGCATGCGACGGGCATCCCGTTCCATCACCCCCAAGTCTGCTCCCACATAGGGAGCCAGATCGATCTTGTTGATCACCAGCAGGTCGGAGCGGGTGATCCCCGGCCCGCCTTTGCGCGGGATCTTGTCCCCTTCGGCCACGTCGATGACGTAAATGCAGGCGTCCACCAGCTCCGGGCTGAAGGTAGCTGCCAAGTTGTCCCCCCCCGATTCCACCAAGATGAGATCTAGGGGGCAAAAGCGGCGCTCCAGCTCCTGAATGGCGTCTAGGTTGAGGGAAGCATCTTCCCGAATGGCCGTGTGGGGGCAGCCCCCAGTCTCTACGCCAATGATCCGCTCTGCCTCCAGAGCCTTGGCCCGCACCAAAAACTCGGCATCCTCGCGGGTATAGATATCGTTGGTCACCACCGCCAAAGACAGGTGGTCCCGCAGCGCCAAGCAGAGCTTTTCCACCAAAGCGGTTTTTCCAGATCCCACCGGGCCGCCAATGCCAACCCGTACCGGCTGGGAAGTTTGCGCAACTTTGCCCGACATCGGATACCTGCTCCTCTTTTTGGGCATTCTAGAACCAGATGCTTGCAAGGGATCCGAGTATGGTTCGGCTTTTGGTGGCAACTGCTGTGGTGCTGGTGGGATTTTTGCTGGTTAACCGCCTCTATCGCAACCCGCTGAGTTCGGAGCCGAGACCAGAGCAAGCCAGCCCAGAAGCTGCCCAGCAGGGGATCCCTCAAGGTGGGCCGCTGCAGATTTACCAATCGCGGGATCAACTGCAGCAAACCCTCAACCAAGGGGCCACAGCCACCCAGCAGCAGGTGGAAGCCGTTGAGCAATCCTTGGGCAATCCTTGACAGGTTGCAAGCCCTGCAGGAGTGTCTGGAACGAAACCAAAAGACCAAGGCCCCCTTCTCAACGGGAGAAGGGATCACTCACCAAGGCTGTGAATCCCCCTTAGGCTTGGGCGGATCCCCCAGACGCGCTAAAGTCGAGAATGCTGCAATTTTTATAGACCGTCCATGCGGATCCCTCCTGTTACCCCAGAGAAAGCCGATAAGCAACTGCAAAAGGTTTACGAAAGCCTGGAGAAAACCTACGGCACCGCCCTCAACCCCCTGCAGGTGATGGCCCACAAGCCCCAACTGATGCGAGCCGTGATGAACCTGTACGGGGCGCTGCACACCCAAAACCCCAACTTGCCTGAAGAGCTGAAGGAGCTGGTCAGCATCCGCATTGCCCAAATCAACGGCTGCCGCCACTACTGCCTGCCCTACCATACCCTGCAGGCGCAAAAGTACGGCGCCTCCCCTGCCAAAATTGCGGCGGTGGCCCAGGCCCGCACCAGCACCCTCTACACCGAAGCGGAGAAGCTGGCCATCGAGTACGCCGAGCGGATGACCGTGCCCAGCATGGTGGTGACCGACAGCTTCTTTGCCCAGCTAAAAGCCATTTGGTCAGATGAAGATCTGGTGGAGCTATCGGCTTGGATTGGCTTTATGAACTTCTGGACTAAGGTGATTGCCGCCCTGGATGTGCCTTTGGATCCCATCTTTGCCGAGCAACTTCACGTCTCATGAACAACCGGCAAACTCCCCTCTCTCAGGGGGGTAAGGGATCCCGACCCAAACCCTCCACTAGGCCCAGTCGTCTCGCGTGCTAAAGCTGCGGTCGTACACCTGGCCGCGGGCATGGATCTGGCGAGTCCGGGCGAACAGCTCTTCTTCGCTCAGGCCCCACTGTTCCAGGATTTGATCCAAATCCCGCTGCAGATCCCAGGCGCCGGGGAAGCCGTGGTAACGGATGCGCAAACGGGCGACTTCCGCCAGCACCCAATCCGAGAGGGGCCTCTCCTGAGCCTGCACCATCAGCTCATCGAGCACAGCCCGGTCGGTGGCATACTGCGGATGTTGCTGCTCTCTCCGGGATGGGCCATTCGCGGGTGAACGGGATATAGCCATCGGTCTCCCTCCTTTTTCTCTCACTCTAGTTGAGTTCCCCTGGAGATTTTCAATATCGAGGATTGGGATCCTTGATGGCATGGGATCCGGAGAAGGCAGAAGAAAACCGCTATACTGCAAATGTTGCAGACCATAAACATGCTTCAGTTGCGGAGGCGGCGGCTATGCCCATGCCCATGATCGAGACCCGTACCGACCGGATGTTGCTCAACTTTGGGCCGCACCATCCCTCCATGCATGGGGTGTTGCGTTTGCTGGTCACCCTAGATGGCGAAAACATCGTCGATTGCGAACCGGTGATTGGCTACTTGCACCGCGGCATGGAAAAAATCGCCGAAAACCGCACGGTGGTGCAATACCTGCCCTACGTCTCCCGTTGGGACTACGGGGCCGGCATGTTCAACGAGGCCATTACCGTCAATGCCGTTGAGAAACTGGCCGGGATCAGCGTGCCCAGACGGGCCAGCTACCTGCGGGTGATCATGTTGGAGCTAACTCGTATTACCAACCACCTGCTCTGGTTTGGTCCCTTCTTGGCGGATTTGGGCGCACAAACTCCCTTTCTCTACGCCATGCGGGAGCGGGAGTGGATCTTGGATTTGTTTGAAGCCGTCACCGGCATGCGCCTGATCAACAACAACTATTTCCGGGTGGGCGGCGTGGCGGTGGACTTGCCCTACGGCTGGACGGAAAAATGCCTAGACTTTTGCGAGTATTTCTTGCCCAAAGTGGATGAATACGAGCGGCTGGTTACCGACAACCCGATTTTCCGCCGGCGGCTGGAAGGGGTGGGAGCCATCTCCAAGCAAGACGCCATCAACTGGGGTCTGTCGGGTCCCATGTTGCGGGCCTGCGGCGTCAACTGGGATCTGCGCAAAGTGGATCACTACGAGTGCTACGACGACTTCGACTGGGAGGTGGCCGTTTATCCCGAAGGGGATTGCCTAGCCCGCTATCGGGTGCGCATGAAAGAGATGCGCGAGTCCTGCAAGATCGTGCAGCAAGCGGTGAAGGCTCTGCCGGGCGGCCCCTTTGAAAACCTGGAAGCCAAGCGGATGCTGGAGGGGCCGAAGTCGGAGTGGAACAAAGGGGACTACCAGTTCATCAGCAAAAAGCCTTCCGCCAATTTCAAGATCCCCAAAGGGGAAGCCTACGTGCGCGTGGAGAGCGCCAAAGGAGAGCTGGGCATTTACATCGTGGGAGACGACAACGTTTGCCCGTGGCGCTGGAAGATCCGCCCCCCCGGCTTTGTCAATTTGCAGGTACTGCCTCAGCTCATTCGCGGCATGAAGGTAGCCGACATGATCGCCATCCTCGGCAGCATTGACATCATCATGGGCGAGGTGGATCGCTAAGATACTTACGGAAAGCGAGGACAAAGGCGATGGCCTGGGCGATCTTGGTTCTGCCGCTGTTGATTGTGTCTGTCATTGCTGCGGTTATCGGCCCCAAGCAATGGGCTAAGTACCAAGAGGAAAGGCGCCGCCGCGCGGAAGAGCTATCTGATGCTCGCCTTCAGGCCATCATCCAGCAGGAGCTACGCCGCCGCAACCGTCCCCCTCAATCGGATCCCAACGGGAAAACTTAGCTACAGGGATCCCAAACCCTACCCAACCCGCCATCTCTAGGGAGCTACTCACCCCCATGACAAACGCTGGTATCGACCTACAACTTGGCTTCGAGACTGCCCTACAGAACCTAGGCTTGGGAGCAGGTGCAGCCCATGCCCTCTGGATGCCCCTGCCGATGTTGCTGCTGATCATCGCCGCCACCTTGGGGGTGATGGTCATGACTTGGCTGGAGCGCAAGATCTCGGCAGCAGCCCAACAGCGGATTGGCCCCAACATGGCTGGCCCTCAGGGGGTGCTGATCCCGATTGCCGACGGCATCAAGCTGCTGACCAAAGAAGATGTTCTGCCCATCTTGGCCGACCCAGTCTTGTTTACGCTGGGGCCGATATTGGTTTTCCTGCCCGTCTTTTTGTGCTACCTGGTGGTTCCCTTTGGCCAGAACCTATTGATCTCCAACATTGCCATTGGCGTGTTCTTCCTGATCGCCACCTCCAGCGTGCAACCCATCGGTTTGTTGATGTCGGGCTACGGTTCCAATAACAAGTACTCCTTGCTGGGTGGGCTACGCGCGGCAGCTCAATCGATCAGCTACGAACTGCCGCTGGCCCTGTCGGTGTTGGCCGTGGTGCTGATGAGCAATGGCCTGGACACCGTGGGGATCGTGGAGCAGCAGAGCGGCCTGGGCATTCTGAGCTGGAACGTCTGGCGGCAGCCCATTGGCTTTGTCATTTTCCTGATCTCGGCTCTGGCGGAAACGGAGCGGATCCCGTTCGACTTGCCGGAAGCAGAAGAAGAGCTGGTGGCCGGTTACCAAACGGAGTACTCCGGCATGAAGTTTGCCCTCTTTTATCTGGGATCCTACGCCAACTTGCTGCTGGCTTCTCTGATTGCGGCAGTGCTGTACTTGGGGGGTTGGTCGTTTGTGGTGCCGGTGGAAACGATTGCTGCACTTGCCGGGATTCCTTTGGATAACCCTTTCTTGCAGATCGGCGCGGCGGCCTTGGGCATTGTCATGACGATGGTCAAAGCTTTTATCTTCATCTTCTTGGCCATCCTGCTGCGCTGGACCTTGCCACGGGTGCGCATTGACCAACTGCTGGACTTGGGGTGGAAGTTTTTGCTGCCTGTATCCTTTGTTAACTTGCTGCTGACGGCAGCCCTAAAGCTCGCCTTCCCCACCTTTTTTGGGGGTTGAATGAGAAGTAAAGAGGCCAGAGAGGGAGAACATAGACCATGACTTTTCTAAAGCGTGTCAAAGAATATGTGGGCGATGCCTTCCGAGCCGCCAAGTACATCGGCCAAGGGATGGGGGTTGTCTTCGACCACATGGGCCGGCGCCCGGTAACCGTGCAATACCCCTTCGAAAAGCTGATCCCCTCTGAGCGCTTTCGGGGACGCATCCACTTCGAGTTTGATAAGTGTATTGCCTGCGAGATCTGCGTTCGGGTTTGCCCAATTGACCTGCCGGTGGTGGATTGGGCCTACAACCCAGAGCTGAAGAAAAAGGAGCTTTACAGCTACAGCATTGATTTCGGGGTGTGCATTTTCTGCGCCAATTGTGTGGAGTTTTGCCCCACCAACTGCCTCTCGGTAACCGAGGATTATGAGCTGGCCGCTTACGACCGCCACGACCTCAACTACCATCAGGTGGCGATGGGCCGTTTGCCCTCTAAGGTTACCGAAGACCCGATGGTGACCCCCTTGCGAGAATTTGCCTATCTGCCCAAAGGGGTGATCGATCCCCACGACTTGCCTGCTGGATCCCAGCGGGCTGGCAAACGACCGGAGGAGATTCTGGCGGAAATGAGAGCGGCCAAAGCTGCTAAGGAAGCCGAAGCGAAAGCAGCCAAGGCTGCTGCGGAATAGCGTGACATACTCCCGCACTCATGCTGACGCAAAGCGCTCCGCG
>NZ_JANSIM010000129.1:0-10428 GCF_047502655.1 Synechococcus sp. R5-12
GGGGGGATGCCCTCAAGGCGCTGGTGTTTTTGACCATCTCGGTGACGGTGACGGTACAGGGGTTGACGGCAGCCTGGGTGGCCCGCTGGCTGGGTCTGGATCAGGGCAGTTCCACCGTAATCATCGGCGATCATCCCCTCACCAACCAATTGGCCCAGTTGATGCGCTCGCTCAACCAGACGGTCGAGGTGATCCCGTTGGTTTCTGGGTCTTCCAAAAATGGGCACGGCAGCTACAAAGCTCCCCACCCAACAGACGGTAAGGACTCCATCCCGCCATCCCGTAAGTCCTCCACATCCCTGTCAGGAACGCCGAAGCGTCGTCCAGCAGATGGCTTGCCCCCACAACTTCATTCCTCTGACGGCAACGGCACCCACAAGTCTGCCCCAAGCCAGGAAGTCGGCAAGCCAGAAGCCATCCCCGGATCCCTGCAGGAAGCTGTACTGAACGAGTCTGCTTTGTTGAAGGCCGATATCGACCATGCGGAAACTCTGTTGATCCTGACTCTGGATCCGCAGGTGAACTGGGCCATTGCCGAGTTGATGGTGAAACTCTCGGTTTCGGCCACCATCTGGACGGTGTTGCTGCCGGATATGCCCATCTCAGAAGGGATCCGCACCTTGCAGCCTTCCTTCCCCCAACTGCAGCGCTGGGCCGGCTATCTGGAGGCCAACCGGGCTGAGCTGCGCTCGATCACCCTACCCACGTTGGCAGACCTGGGCCTGCCTCTCCCTTTATCGCTACGTGACGCTTCTGCGAATGCGGCCTCAACCCTGCCGGAGGCAGTGCGGAGCAATAGAGCTGATGTCTTGACGGCTCAAGAGTCGTTCCCGACAGCGGTGCGGAGCGCTTTTTCAGCACCAGCGCTGCCCAATCCCTTCCTGGCCCAGATGGGACTGGAGGATCCCACCCTTGAACGGCTGCGGGATCAGTTTGCCTATCGAATCAAAGCCGATCTATGCCTGCCCTTGTTGTTGGTGCGCCCGCAGCGGCTGAGGAGCGGCTCATCTCGACCGGGTCGGCTCTTCTACCTGCCTGAGCCAGACATTTGGCGACGCGGGGATCGCATCTACTACCTGGAGCGCGTTTCCAGCCCTGTGGATGCCGGTGCTCTCTCCGCCAAAGAGTCTGATTCCCAAGAATGGGATCCGTCGGCAGCCGTTCGCGTTCGCGACAGCGGTGCGGAGCACAACAGTGGGATAGAGTCTTTGGTGCTGCCCCAGTATGTTGAGGGCGTCAAGCTCCACTTTGATCTCTAGCCAGCCAGCGGCCACTGGGGATGAGGGAACACCCCTGCACCTGCTCAGGCCGACCCAGATAAACCCAAGCAAAGGTGCCGCTATCCAGTTGCACCCACTGCCGTTCGTACACCCGCGGGTGGTCTTCCAGCTCGTCCAAGCGGGCCAATAGACTTAGGGGAATGCGGTAGCACTCGCCGTAGAGCCGGTTTCGGCCACGAACTGCCATCGGGTAGGGGCCGAGACTGTAAAGATCAATGTGGTTGAGGCTGTCTGTCCCCAAAAATTCTGCCCCCTGCAGCAAGCTGTGGTATTGGCCGCCCCGCAGCAGGGATCCGTAGACAAAAACCACTGTGGTCGGTTGCATAGCGTTGCGGAGTAATACAGCTGCTTCACAGTGCCTTGAAAATTAGGGAGATTGCGTCCATTTTTGGCCAATGCGCGGCTCCGACCCGGCCAGTAGGCGCTCGATGTTGCGCCGATGAGCACCGATCACATACACCCCGCCCGCCAACGCAAACAACAAATAGGGCAAAGGTTGAGCTGTTGCCCACATCATCACCGGAGCCGCCACTGCCGCCAAAAGGGAGCTGAAGGAAACGATGCGGGTGAGGGCGAGCCCCAGCAGCCAGACGCCGAAAGTTGTCAGGGCTACTGGCCAAGCCATAGCCAACAAGATCCCCAGGCTGGTGGCCACCGATTTGCCCCCCCTGAAGCCCAGCCAGCAGGAACGGCTATGGCCGATCACTGCGAACAATGCCGCCAAAACCACCCACCACGCGGATCCCAAGGCCGATCCCAGGGCAACTGCTGCTGCCCCCTTGGCAGCATCCACCAGCAACACCAGCAGGGCGGGCCCCTTGCCCAACGTCCGCAACACATTGGTCGCTCCGGTAGAGCCGGATCCCTGTTGGCGAATATCGATGCCTCCCCACCAACGACCTACCCAGTAGCCGGTTGGAATGGATCCCAGGAGATAGCCCCCCAGCACCGCAAGAAGAGCCGTAAGCAATGCAGGCATAGCAGGATCTGGAACGCTCTTCCCTCACTTTGCCACAGGGTCTGGGCTGCAACTGGGATCTTGCCCCGTCCGGGAGCTTTTGGCTGCTCGCGGCCTCGTCTGCAACACCGTTACGTTCGCGCCAGCGGTGCGGAGCACTTTCCCCCTGCCGTGGGCCCCGAAGAGGCGGGACAGAGTTCTCTCCACCCAATATCGAGAGCCGCTAAATATCGAGAGCCGCCAGATCCAAATGGGCACTGTGGGCCTCAATAAACTCCCGTCGGGGGCCAACGGCATCTCCCATCAAGATGGTGAAAATGCGATCCGCCTCCACCGCATCTTCGATGGTGATTTGTTTGAGGGTGCGCGTTGCCGGGTTCATGGTGGTCTCCCAGAGTTGTTCGGGCATCATTTCCCCCAGACCCTTGAACCGTTGGATGGTGTACTTGGCGTTGGCAGGCAGCCCCCGCAGGATCTGGTCTTTCTCGGCGTCGCTGTAGCAATAGCGAACATTGTTGCGGCCCCACTCGATTTTGTAGAGCGGCGGACAGGCGATATAGACATAGCCCTGTTCCAGAAGCGCCTTTTGATAGCGGTAGAAAAAGGTCAGCAACAGGGTGCGAATGTGGCTACCGTCCACATCGGCATCGGTCATGAGGATGATGCGGTGGTAGCGCAGTTGGCTGGGATCAAATTCATCGCCTTTAACTCCCAAACCCAGCGCTGTGATCATCGCCTGAATTTCGGCGTTTTTGTAGATCTTGGCGGGATCCGCCTTTTCAATGTTGAGGATCTTGCCGCGCAAGGGCAACACCGCCTGAAACTGCCGATCCCGACCTTGTTTGGCGCTGCCGCCTGCAGAGTCGCCTTCCACCAAATACACCTCAGACTCCGCCGGGTCGCGGCAACTGCAATCGGCCAACTTCCCCGGCAGCGTGGAAGATTCCAGGGCAGATTTGCGCCGCACCAATTCCCTGGCCCGCCGGGCTGCCTCGGCAGCATTGAAGGACTGGATGGCCTTATCGACGATCCCCCTGGCCACGTTGGGGTTGAATTCCAAGTACTCCGTGAGCGCCTCGGAGACGAGGGTTTGCACAATGCCCCGCACCTCGGTGTTGCCCAACTTGGTTTTGGTTTGCCCCTCAAACTCAGGGTTGGGCACCTTGACCGAGACGATGGCCGTCAACCCCTCGCGCACATTTTCTCCAGCCAGGTTGCTGTCGGAATCCTTCAGCTTGTTGAGTTTGCGGGCTTGGCTGTTGATGGTGAGGGTGAGAGAGGTTTTCAGGCCCTCTAGGTGGGTGCCTCCTTCGCTGGTGCGAATGTTGTTGGCAAAGCCAATCAAAGTATCGGTGTACACATCCGAGCACCACTGCAGGGCCACTTCCACCTCCACGCCATCCCGCTCCCCTTGGATGTAGATGATGTCAGAGTGGATGGGCGTTTTTTCGTGGTTGATGAAGGCCACATATTCCTTGATGCCGCCTGCATATTGATAGGTTTCGCAGTGAGGCGGATCCCGCCGCAGATCGCTAAAGGTAATTTTCAAGCCGGCATTGAGGTAGGCCAATTCGCGAAAGCGGGCCGCCAATACGGCATAGTCAAACTCTCGCTCGGGAAAGATCAGCCCATCCGGCTTGAAGCGCACCTCTGTACCCCGCCGATTGGATCCCTTGGGCTGGGGTTCGGATTTCAGGGATCCCACCACCGCCCCGCGCTCGAAACGTTGAAAGTAAACCTTGCCCTCTCGCCAAACCGTCACCTCCACCCATTCGGAGAGGGCATTCACCACCGACACGCCCACCCCGTGCAGCCCACCGGAGACTTTGTAGCCGCCACCGCCAAACTTGCCCCCCGCGTGCAGCACCGTCAGCACCGTAACCAGAGCCGACTGCCCGGTTTTGGGGTGGATGTCCACCGGAATGCCGCGGCCATTGTCCAAAACGGATACCGAGCCGTCGGGATGCAGGCTGATCTGAATATCATTGCAATAGCCGGCCAGGGCCTCATCCACAGAGTTGTCCACCACCTCGTACACCAAATGGTGCAACCCCTTCGGCCCGGTGGAGCCAATATACATGCCAGGCCGCTTGCGCACAGCCTCCAAGCCTTCCAAAACTTGGATCTGCTCTGCACCGTAGTTTTCCGTCATTCCCAACTCCAATTCCGAAGAAGGCTCCCGGCCAAGATCAACAGAAACCCAGAAAAATTGACCTTAAAGGCCGAGGATGAGCTTAGCATCAAAAAACTGCCCCTATAATAGCACAAAAGGCTAGAACGGCCACACAGGCGCTTCTGAGGGCCAAGTTCAGGATGGGATGCAGGTACGGAAGTCAGGCCGTCTTGTCGAACTCTAACCCAGAAAGCTCTCCACCAGCCCCGGCGGCGGCTGCACGTGAAGCGCGCCTTTTTCCAAATCCACGACAGGCACCAGGGCTTTCACAAAGGGGATCAACACCTGCCGGTGATCAGGGGTTGTTATCTCCAGCACATCCTGGCCGGCTGCCAAAATCCCCGAAACCTGTCCCAGCAGCTCCCCTTGGTGATAGACGGCCAAGCCGATGAGATCGCGGTAGTGGTACTCTTCCGGCTGCAAGGGCAAGCGGTGGGAAGCCGGTACCAGCAGCCTAGCCCCCACCCAGGTCTCAGCCACCGTTCGATTGGGGATCCCTTCCAGTCGCACCAAATAAAGACCCTTAGCCGGGAAAAACTGCCCCTCGATCAAGGGGTGCAGCAGGGGCTCGGGATCCGTATCCCGCTGCAACCAGCGTGGTCCAGGCTCTGTGAAGCGCTCTGGAAAATCCGACCAGCACCTAACCCGCAGCCAGCCCCGCAAGCCGTGGGCCGCCACCACCTGTCCCACCAGCAGCCAATCGGGATCCCGGGCCATCATGGTCGGTCCAACTCAGTCGAGCCGCGGAAAGTCCACTTCGGTTGGGAAAGAAGCCGGGGTACGCAGCTTCTGAGAGGCCGCCGCGCGAGATCCTTCCCCACCCTTGGCCACGTCCACCATGGAGAGCAGCCCTTGCAGGGTGCCAGGGATCGAATTGGGATCCATGAAGATTACCTTGGCGCTGGGACTGCTGCCTACCTTGAAGCCCATGTCGATATAGTTTTGCGCCATCAGGTATTGCAACGCATTGGCTGCCTCTGGATTCTCTTGCAAAGTGGCGGCGATGGTCTTGATGGCTTCAGCCGTGCCCTCAGCCAACAGCAGCCGCTCCCGTTTCTCCGCTTCTGCCCGCAATAGCTGCGCCTTGGCGGCCCCCGCAGCCTGGTTGATGCTGGCCTGCTGCTCCCCTTCTGATTTCAGAATAGCGGCCCGCTTTTCCCGCTCGGCAGCCATCTGCTTTTCCATCGAGTCTTGCACAGTTTTGGAGGGTTGAATGTCCCTGACTTCCACGCGCGTGATCTTGATCCCCCAGGGATCTGTGGCCTCGTCCAGCTCTGTCAAAAGGCGAGCGTTGATCTCGGCGCGGGAGGAAAAGGTTTGATCCAAATCCATGCGGCCAATTTCGGCGCGCAAGGCCGTCAGCACCAGGTTAATCAAAGCCCGCTGCACGTCCTCCACCGCATAGCGGGCCTTGATCATGTCGGTGATGCGCCAATAGACCACCGCATCGGCCATCAAAGAGACGTTGTCGCTGGTGATGCACTGCTGAGGAGGCACGTCCAACACCTTCTCGCGGATGGTTTCCTGGAACACAATCCTATCGATAGGGGGAAGAATAAAGTGCAATCCTGGGGTCAGCTTGCGATGAAACCTGCCCAAACGCTCCACCAATGCCTCATACCCCTGGCTGATGATTTTGACCGAGTTGAACAGGTAGCCGACAAAGATCAGGGCAATGGCCGCTAAGATACCTGGCATAGGGCTTTTCTCCTAAGGGGGAGTTCAGTCCCCATTCTAGACGGTTGCTAGACGGTTGTTGGGACTGCTCCCTTCACTTGGATCACGCCTCAACAGAAATGTGGTGGACTCAGCAGGATAAGCAGTCCTCGGAACATATAGAGTTTCTTAAGATTTTTCAGGCCGCAGCCAACGACCTGAGATCACCCGGCAAAAAGCTCGTGAGGGGATCCCGTCCATGAAACTGAGCAGCAGGAATCTAGAAGTTGCTTTGAACAAAATCTATGACGTGATTGTGGCCGGAGGGGGAGCAGGGGGGTTGTCGGCGGCAATCTATCTGGCTCGTTATGGATTGAGTTGCCTGGTGGTGGAGAAGGGCAGAGGCCGCTCTTTTTGGATGCAGGATTTGCGCAATTATCTGGGATTGCCTCCGACCACTCCCGGACGAGAGCTGTTGCGACAGGGAACAGAGCACGCCCTGAGTTTAGGGGTAGATTACCTGCGCGGCTTCGTGGAAGATGCCACCGATGAGGGAGACCTCTTTGCGGTCAAAGTCAAGGTGGGAAAAGTGAACAGCCTCTACCCCATTTTTCGGAGCAAATATCTGATTGCAGCAACCGGCATTATGGACGAGCTGCCTCAGTTGTCGGATATGCAGAATGTTTACGACTACGCCGGCTATTCACTGCATGTCTGTATGATCTGCGACGGCTATGAAATGCGGGATCAAAAGGCAGTGTTGATCGTCAATTCGGAAGATCGGATCAATACAGCTTTTGTCCTCAACTGGTTTACACCCTATATCTCGGTGTTGACCCACGGCCTCTGCTCGGTCGGCCCCGACATGCGCAAAAAACTGGCGGATCATGGCTACCCCCTCTACGAATCTCCTATTCGCCGCTTTCTTGGAGAAAACCATCAATTGCAGGGTGTGGAGTTGGAAGATGGCACTTACATCGAAGCAACTACCGGCTTGGTGGCGATGGGCGCCAGATACCACAATGCCTATTTGAAAGGGATCCCCGGCTTGAAATGGCAAGGGGAAAACCTGCTAACCGACGAGTGGTGTCGCACTGCCCATCCGCGGCTGTTTGCGCTGGGCGATTTAAAGCAGGGCCTGAACCAGGTGGCGATTGCGGTTGCCGATGGTACCTTAGCTGCCACAGCCATTTGGCGGGACATCCGACGGGCCTCGCCTGCACGTAAATGGGAAGAGCGCCTGCTCTCGCCACCCAGAAGCCCAGCAGGGCCTTCCGGTTAAATTGATGGGCTCTATCGAGCTTGGGTGGCTTCTGTCCTATGATTGGTTGCGAAGGATTAAGCCATTCCATGCACTCTCTGAAAGCGTTGATATTTTGCCTAGCCTTCCTACTGGTTGGACTGATCTACTACTGCACGGTAGAGGCCCAGCCTCTTTTTGAGCTGAACCTGACGGCCACCTCGGAATACAACCTCATTCTCCCCATCGAAAGCATTCGGGTGGTGCGCGGTGCCAATCCCCAAGATTTGCTCATTTATCTATCAGCTCCTTCGGCAGCCTGGATCCATCAAGAAGAGGTGAACGGGCACTATTTGATTGACATCCCCTACGGAGTCATTACCCGTACAACAACCGTCGAGGTCGCTTCGGATCTGCCCTATCGGCTGAGCTGGGGCAACCAAAATGAGCAGACGGGGCGTTTACTGATTACCCCTGCTCCCGCTCATGTGCAGGTGTTTCTGCAGCATAGCTGGATCCCGGATCCCGACTTTCTCGATCCGGCAGAAAATACTCAACCTTTGCAACTGCCCTTGGAAGAAATGCTGGGGCCTTTACTGGAGGTGCCGCCTCGTTCTGCCTTTCTGACCATTGATGATGGCCCCTGGCCCCAATCCACCCCCCGACTTTTACAGGTTTTGGATGATCTTCAGATCCCGGCCACTTTCTTTGTTATTGGCACCCACGTTTCCCGATTTCCAGAGTTGGCTCAATCGATTCAGGCCCATCACCACACCCTAGCCAATCATACTTTTACCCACGATTATCAACGTCTCTACGGAAGCAACGAGCTGTTTTATGCTGAGGTGGATCAGACAACCCAACTGCTCAAAACGCTGAACTTGGATCCCCAACTGGTTGTTCGCCCACCGGGAGGTTTTCGCCTAGATTCTGCTTTGCGTCGCTCTCTGGAGCAGGCAGGATATCGCGTTCTTTACTGGAACATGAGCCCGGAAGATGCCTACGCGGGCCAAAGCGCAGCCCAACTTTTGGAGCGTGTTCGAGCTCAGTTGCCGGCGATCCAAGCTTCCGATCAGCCCCTGGTTTTGCTGCTCCACGATCGCTGGCCCCACACCGCAGAGGCCCTGCCGGATATCGTCGCTGCCATTCAAGAGGCGGGCTATCGCTTTTTGCCTTGGCCGGCCATCAGGGATCCCGTTTGAAGGGCGAGTTTCTCGTTGGCTGAGGCAGGGGTTTCCCGGTTTGAGGACTCAGATCCGCCTTCGCCCACCGGGATCGCATAGAGATAACGGCAGCCCGTACCTTGACAACCCTTTCCCCAAGTAGCACATTGAAAGTTCACAGGACTTGGCTGCGGGCCGAGAAAGATGAGCGAGAGGACATTATTCGATAAGGTGTGGGATGCCCATACGGTGCGGATTTTGCCCTCTGGGCAGACGCAGTTGTTCATCGGCCTGCACCTAATTCACGAGGTGACCAGTCCGCAGGCTTTTGCCATGCTGCGGGAGCGCCATCTGCCGGTTCTGTTTCCCGAGCGGACGGTGGCCACCGTGGATCACATCATTCCCACCGACAACCGGGCACGGCCTTTTGCGGATCCCTTGGCAGAGGAGATGATCCAGGAACTGGAGCGCAATTGCCGGCAATACGGCATCCGCTTCTACAACAGCGGCTCCGGTCGGCAGGGGATCGTGCATGTGATTGCCCCGGAGCAAGGGTTAACTCTGCCGGGGATGACCATCGCCTGTGGGGACAGCCACACCTCTACCCACGGGGCCTTTGGGGCCATTGCTTTTGGGATCGGCACCAGCCAGGTGCGAGACGTATTGGCCACCCAAACTTTGGCTTTGTCCAAGCTCAAGGTGCGCCGCATTGAGATCCACGGCAAGTTGGGGCCGGGAGTTTACGCTAAGGATGTAATTCTGCACATCATCCGCAAGCTGGGGGTCAAAGGCGGGGTGGGCTACGCCTACGAGTATGGGGGCAGCGCCATTGAAGCCATGAGCATGGAAGAGCGCATGACCCTCTGCAACATGTCCATCGAGGGAGGAGCCCGCTGTGGCTACGTCAACCCCGATGCGGTGACCTTTGAGTATTTGCGGGGGCGAGAGTTTGCCCCCCAGGGATCCGATTGGGAAGAGGCGGTAGCCTGGTGGAGAAGCCTGGCCAGCGATGGCGATGCCCGCTACGACGATGTGGTGGTCTTCCAGGCCGCAGACATTGCGCCGACGGTTACTTGGGGGATCACCCCCGGCCAAGGGATTGGGGTGGATGAGCGGATCCCTGCCCCAGAAGATCTGCCGGAAAGCGAGCGGGAACTGGCCAAAGAGGCCTATGCCTACATGGACTTGCAGCCGGGGGATCCCATCGTGGGGACACCGGTGGATGTCTGCTTCATCGGCAGTTGCACCAATGGCCGCTTGAGCGACCTGCGGGAGGCAGCCAAGATTGCCAAGGGGCGGCGGGTGGCCCCAGGGGTGAAGGCGTTTGTGGTGCCCGGCTCAGAACGGGTAAAGCAGGAAGCAGAACAGGAGGGCTTGCGGGAGATCTTCGAGGCGGCAGGGTTTGAGTGGCGGGATCCCGGTTGCTCCATGTGTTTGGCGATGAACCCGGATCGGCTGGTGGGGCGCCAGATCAGCGCCTCTTCTTCCAACCGCAACTTCAAGGGCCGCCAGGGATCCCCCAGCGGGCGTACTCTGCTCATGAGCCCGGCTATGGTGGCCGCAGCGGCAGTCAGCGGCAAGGTGGTGGATGTGCGGACGCTGCTCTAAGCAACTGTCTCCTAGGTATAGCGGGGACTGGATTTGAACCAGTGACCTTCGGGTTATGAGCCCGACGAGCTACCAGGCTGCTCTACCCCGCGGCGCTTTTCTAGCCTAGCTTGTCCTCCGGCTAACCGGCAAGCCTACGCCTAAGTTTCGCCCTTTTGTGTGGGTATTGTCTTCGGGGATCCCCGTCGCACCTGGATGAGCTGGGCGGTGATGCTGATGGCAATCTCGGCGGGGGTTTCGGCGTGGATCTCCAGACCGATGGGGGCAAAGAGCCGAGTAAACTACCCGACTCCGACCGCTAAAGCCGTACGGAGCGGGCTTTCAGTAGCCCTGAGCCTGCTCTGCTCTAC